>DATKNI010000019.1:0-28842 GCA_035541415.1 Minisyncoccota bacterium
AAAATAACTCGGTGGTGAAATTGCTTGCGCCGGATCCATCCGTTGAGATCCTGTCGTAGGCGTTCTGACAGAGTTGCGCCAAAACTCCCGTGGGATCAAACGCCAGCCAGCCCGCGGCTGAGCACGCTACGCCTGGTTCTTGTGCGGCAGGGTCCGGAGACATGAGGCTTTGCGGAGCGAATGCGGCTGTTAAATTATTAACGAAATTGAGCGTTCCTCCATCAGCATTGAGGAAATAGTTTGTGAGACTGTCGGCAAAGCCGACGATGGGCCCCGTTATCACAAGTCCGAAATTCACGAGGATCGCCATGACGATCAGCTTCCAAAGCATCTGTTTGATGCCGTAGGTTTCATTCCGGAGGATGGTTGCGAGAGCGATCACGACGATGCCGAAGACAAATCCGAGATTTGCAACGGAAAGCATGATTGAAAATCCGGTTTGCACGGTTTGCGAACTGAAAACATTGGCATCCAACCGAAGCCCCCAAGTGATGAGATAGCTGCCGAGCCCAATGATCAAGCCGAGGAACCCGTTGATGGCCCAGCTCACGCCATAAAGAGCGCAGGTTACCGGACTCGTCGCGCAGGCGAAAAGATTAGGGATTGACGCCCCGTGAGCAATTTCCGGAACGATGCCCAAAAAGAAAACCACAAGGGCGGTGATCGTTGCTATTCGGAAAATGTTTCTTTGAGAACTCATGGTATTGGACTTATTGGACGGTTACGTGGCATGTTGCCGGTGGGTCGTTCGTATTGTCCCTCAAGGTGACCGTGTAGGCGCCCGGGAGCAGGAATGCATGCGAGAAGAGATAGCCCGAGCCGGTTGCGCCATCGGATGCGAGCCAAGTATATGTTGGTGAATTCCCGTTCGGATCGGTCGAACCGCCCGTTGCGCCCATCGAGACCGGGATACTCGATGACGCGATTTGCGATCCCGGGTTGCACACGAGTGGAGGCGGAGGAGGCGGTGCTCCGCCGCCTCCGTTGATGTTGTTTCCATTTACGCCAAGGAGACCGCCGTTGATAGTGGTTGTGAGCGAATTGATGAGCGATGACGTGAGAGAGTCGAGGATGCCTGTGATATCGTTCGCAGATACGACGAGTTGAGGGCCGGAATCGATTGCCGAATTCAAAGCGTGGCTCGTCGTTATGCCAGGAGTTGTGGTATATGGATGGCTGCCATTGGCGCACAAGCCGCCATTTGGAAGATATACCACGCGATATCCCGGATCGCAGACGCCGTTCGTAGGATAAACGTCAACGCCATTCGAATCCTCGCACGACATGTGCATGCCATAGGGATTACTGCCGTCACCGCAGGTTTCATCGCCCGTGAGCCCTTGCGATGCCACGGATTGGCCGTAGGTGGCCTGCTGGTTTTGATCTGCGGCAAACTCGGCTGCCTGCGCCTGGAAGAATGCGCCGCCATAAAAATTGCCGGACGGGAGCAGTGAAACGCCATAGGCATCCCAGCCCCCCGCCGAAAAATTATTGAAGAACTGCCCAAGCGTATTGCCGCCGAGAGACGCTTGCAAGGGATTCGCGCAGACGGTCCCTCCGCCCCCTCCTCCCTGGAGTCCAGGTAGCGACACTTGGTAATAGACACTTAGCGTGGATTTCACTGATGCCGCATACACGGGCGCAACGGCGCACGACATTTGGCTGTTGAGCACGCTCAAGCCTTCGTTGATATATGAATTAGCAACGGTCGATGCCCAGCTCGTGAGAAATCGCGGAATGCCGTTTTTCCCTTGGATCCAGCTCAAAACATTTTTTTGGAGGAGTGCGATGAGAGTATCCTTGAGGATCTGCAAAGCGATATTTTCCACAAATTGCAGGATCCATTCGCCAAGGTTTGAAGGATCAAACGTGACCCATTGCGCGTGCGCGGTTTTGACTCCAAAAAGCGCATTGATAAACGCAACCCCAGTATCTTCATGTGTACCTAAGGGTTGGCCAAATGAAAATCCATTTACCGCAGAAGCCTTTTTTATTTGCGTCTCTAAATTGGAGAGCGCCACTTCGTATTTCGTTTTTTCATTCTGTACGATGAGGGCGGTTTTCAGGGGATCGGTATTCGCGTTTTGGACCAGGCCGACCATGTTTTTTTCATACACGAGCATGGTGACTAAGCTCTTTTGAAAATCGGCGAGCTGCGAGGGCACTTGGAGCGCGAGCGTATCGCCGAGTGCCGCTTGAAGTTCCGAATGCACCATGCCGACCTGGCTCGGATCGGGCGTTTGGCTGTTTACGATGTTTTGAATATCATTGGAAACAAAATGCTTGCCCACGATGTCGGATAACGCTGCGCTGTATTCTGAAACGTCGGAAGCGCTCGCGGTATTTTTTATTTTTATGGGCTGGGCATCTGCTTCATAGTCCCAATTCGGGGCGGCGAGTTCTTCCGTGGCCGTTGCATTCTCGATAGTCATAGCAATAGCTTTCATGTCTGGTTGCGAAAGCGAAGGGTTCCCCTGGCCATTTTGTTCCGGCCCGGAAGGATTCGCGGTAACGACACCCGCCGCAAATGCGGCGGCAAGCTGGTTTGTGAGATTGTTGGGATCCGATGCAAGGGCTTGGATGGTTGGATCAGGAACGGCTGATGCAACAACCGAATCGTTCGATGTCGGAATGGCATTTCCCGTCGCGTCGCCCGTCGGCTCATTTAAAAACGCATCGGTAAGTTTCGGTGCGGGTTGGGCATCGTTTTGCGTCACGATCGCGGCTCCCCCAACAGCATTTTTAACACCGCCACCCGAAGAAACTGTCGCGATGAGAAGAGCCGAGGCGCTTGCCGCGACAGCCAAAATGAGGAAACCGGTGATCAATTTCTTGACATCGATCATTTACATTAAGTATAACCCCTGAGACAGATCTGAATGCCCTCGGTTATCCCCAGAAAATCTATATTTTTTGCATACTCACCCCAAAAATTCCGCCGCGATGTTCGCGATGTCGTGGATAGCGAGATTTTGCGGACGAATATTGGGCAAAAGATTCATTTTCTCGAGCTTTTCCAGGATGATTTCTTTCGTCACGGCTCCATCCATGCCGTCAAAAAGGTTATTGACAACTGTTTTCCGTGGTTGGGCAAAGAGCATCCGCGCCGCGCGATAGTATTGCTCCGCGTGAAGGGCGGGACGTTCGTCTTTGAGTTCGAGAAGCACAACGGCTGAATCAACCTCGGGCGGCGGAGAAAAATCGCTTCGGGGGACGTGGGCGATAATTTTTATATCGGCCCAGAATTGGACTGTCGCCGCGAGACGGTTCATGTCGGGCGGTTCCGCGCACATCCGGTCCGCGACCTCCCGTTGGACCATAAGCACCGATCGGCTAGGCTTGTTTTTTAGCTCATCGATTGTGCGCAGCAGGTGGCCGGTGATGTAGTAGGGTATATTTCCGACAAGCTTCCACGGTGTTTTGGCCGCTCGCGCCATCTTCGGAAGCAGATCCAAAGCATCGCCCTCGAGGATTTTCACCGAAGGATCATTTTTGAAGCGATTGCCGAGATGGAGAATGAGTTTTTTATCCCGTTCAAGGGCGGTGAGATTCGCCCTTTTTTTGGCGAGTTCCTGGGTGAGCTCCCCGTGCCCGGGACCAACTTCAATGACGACGTCCCCCGCGCGAAGGTCGAGGGCGTCAACTATTTTTTTGAGGACGGACATATTGGTGAGGAAATGCTGGCCGAGCTTTGGCATGGTTTATAATCATTGTAATGATTGCGCGGCTCTTGGAAAGGATCGAAGCGGCGGAGATGAGTTTTGGGCAGGCCGCTGCGGCATTTGCGGGCGTCGCTCTCGTCCGGATGTTTTTCGAAAATCTTTCGAGCCCGCCGCCGGCCTTCGGCGGCGCATTCGACGCGCTTACGCTTATCCATTATTTCCTCTTTTATATTGGAGTCTTTCTTTCGCTCGCGCTCGTCCTCCGGATTTTTATTCCAGACATCAAGCGCATTTCAAAATTTTTGTTGTTCGGATTCCCGATCATTTGGCTTTCGCCGATCTATGACTTGATTGCTTCGCATGGCGCTGGAGCGCGGATGGCATACGCGTTCGTGAATTACGGATCGATCGCGAATAGTTTTCTTGCGATGGGCGGAACGAATCCGCTCGGCGGGATAACGCCTGGTTTGCACGCGGAGTTATGGGCGATTGTGATTGGCGCGGGACTCTACGTTTTTTTCAAATCAAAAAAAATTATCCGCGCCATCGCGGCGGCGGCGATCGTCTATATGGCCCTATTTTTATGGATGATTGCGCCAAGCCTTCCTGCAATCGTCTATCAGATGGCGACCGGCAGCATGGTTCCCTCTTCGCTCAACTTTCTCATTGCGTGGTTCAGCGGGTCGCGATCAGTGCAGACATTCCTCCGCCCAACCGTCCAGCTTTCTCCGGCCTATGCCATCGGCATGACATTCAACCTTGGCATGGGATGCCTATTGTATCTTCTTGACATTGTCCTGTTCGCCAGCTGGCTCGCGCTCGCCGACGGAAGGATTCTCAAAGCAATCGTGCGCGGATGCCGTCCCGGAAGAGTCGCTCATTATTGTGTTTTATTCACCATTGGCATTCTCATGCAAACGCTCGGCGCCGGAACGCCGCTATTGGGAAATACTTTTGATGCGCTCGTGCTCGCCATGCTCGCCATCGCATTTTTGCTGGCCTTCCTCTATTGCGTCGGCGTGAATAACTTGAGCGACGTCGCGATCGATGAAATATCAAATCGCAACCATCCGCTGGTTGCGGGAACCTTGAGCGCCGCCGAAGTGCAAAATACAGACCAGATTTTTTTCTTCGCGGCGCTTATTGGCGGATATCTCGCAGGCTATTGGGAATTTTTCCTCATCGCCGTTTTCATGGCGGCATACTATATTTATTCCGCGCCGCCGCTCCGCTTGAAGCGGATTCCGATCCTCGCGCCATTCCTTGTTTCCATCGCCTGCCTTTCAGCGGCACTCGGAGGATTTTATTTTGCGGATCCCAACAAGCTGGTTGCGGATTTTTCCTGGCAGATGGCGGCGATCATCATCATTTGTTTTACGCTCGCCATAAACATCAAAGACATTAAAGACATCGAGGGAGATGGCGCCCACGGCGTGACGACGATTCCCGTCGCTTTCCCGCGCGTTGGTAAATCAATAGTGGGCGGCTTGCTCGCCGCGGCATTCCTCGCGATTCCCATAATCCTCGGCTCGTGGGCGCTCTTCATTCCGTCACTCATTGCCGGAGCGCTTGGATATTATTTTGTAACCGCGGAGCCGTACCGCGAATGGCGCATCTTTGCGCTCTATTTTTGCTATGCCGGAGTTCTGCTCGCCGTGCTTGCCCCGCGGTAGCAATGTGCTAAAAAACCAGCATTTTCGGGCCTAATTCTGGCCTAATAGGACACCGACGGTTCATCCCATGGATCGCTTGCGTCGCGCGCAGAGCCGCCGATGTTCGCGGATTCGCTTCCGGAAAACGTCACACAGTCTTCCGGAATTTCCGCAATAAAACGGGACGGTATCCCATGGAAACTGATAAAAAGTTTTTTCCGCGCACGCGTCATCGCGACATACATCAAGCGGCGCTCTTCCTCGAGCGACGCTTCGTCGTCGAGCGACCGTCCATGCGGCAGGAATCCTTCGGCGGCGCCGGCGATAAACACCGAATCGAATTCAAGCCCTTTTGCCATATGGATCGTCATCATCGAAACCGTTTTGCCCCGCGCTTCATGTTCGTTCACGTCGTCCGTTGCCTGGAGCAAACTCAATCGCTCCAAAAATTCCGGCAGTGATTCAAATTCATTTGCAAAAGCAACCAGTTCGGCGATATTCTCTTCGCGTTCTTCTGCGTTGATAAAATTCGACTCAAGGTAGTCCATGTAATTGAACGTTTCAAAGAAAAGCTTAAGCATGTCCGTCGGTTTGATTCGGTTGAGCGGCGATTCGCCGGGAGCGCCGTCTTTCTTTGCGCCGCCGCTCAATTTATTCACGCGCATTTGAAATTCCGCGAACTTGCGCTTGGTGAGATTTTTTTCCAGGCGTTCGCGCGAGAGCTCGTCCTTCTCATTCGACGCATAGCGGAGCGCGGCAACGGCATCTTTCACTTCGCGGCGTTCGTAAAATTTGAGGCCGCCGTAAATTTTGTAGGGAATAGTGCGCCGGATGAGGCCTTGTTCGATTGCGCGCGACTGCGCGTTTGTCCTATATAAAATCGCTATTTCCGAGGTACTGCCGGTTCCGCCATTCGCCGCATCGGAGCGGCCGCGCAGCTTGCCGATTTCTTGCGCGATCCATTCCGCTTCTTCGTTTTCCCCCCATGCCTCGAAGAGCGTGATTTTTTCTCCGTCGGGATTTTTTGTATAAAGATTTTTCGGCGTGCGGAATGAATTGTTTTTTACGACAGCCGCCGCCGCGCGGATGATGGTGCCCGTCGAGCGGTAGTTTTCTTCAAGAAAATGCACCGCGGCGCCTTTCCATTGTTTGTCAAAATCCAAAAATGTTTTTATGTCGGCGTAGCGCCAGCTGTAAATCGTTTGCTCGTCATCCCCCACGACGCTCAGATTGGCATGCCTTTTGGCAAGGAGCGAAACGAGATCGCATTGCTTTGGATTGATGTCCTGATATTCATCGACGAGAATGGCGTCGAACATCGTTTGATATTTTTCGAGCACCGCAGGATTTGCGCGGAAGAGCTGAACCGTTTTTTGGATGAGGTCGTCAAAATCAAATGCGTTGTTGCGGAGAAGCGCTTCCTCGTATTTTTCAAAAACTAAAACAATATTTTTTGCCGTCTTCACGTCGGCGCGCGCGTTCACCGAAGTAAAACCTTTTGCGTCCGCGTCCGCTTCGCCTGCGCCGTTTCGTGGAGCAGGGCGACCCGCCGCCGCCATGCCGGCAAAAGCTTTCAATTCTTCGACCATGCCGTCCCGGTTTTTTATTTCGGAAATTTTTTCCGCAAAGAATGCCGGCGATTCTTTTTTGTTCATTTTTTCCCGAAGCGATCGCCCAAAAGGATCGTCTTCGCCTTTCGGCGGTCTGGGAAGGATTGCCTTAACGGCCTTTTTGACCAAGTCGAACGAGTCGTGATCGTCGAATATGACAAAATTGGGGGTCCGGCCAAGATGCCGGCACTCCTTTCGGAGAATCCTCGCACCCAAGGCATGGAATGTGCTTATAAGAGGTCCCGGGGTATCCACCCGATTTGCCATTTCCTTGGCGGCTTTGTTGGTGAATGTTATGGCCAAAATCCGATCCGGGGGCATTCCCCGCTCTATTAAATGAACAATTCGGCTTGTTAACGTCTTTGTTTTCCCGGTCCCGGCACCTGCGACAATCAAAAGAGGCCCGTGTTTGGCCTCCGCGGCAGCTTTTTGGGCGGGATTCATGGGGAAAATCTGTGATTTTATTGGGTTTTGGCCAGTTTTTGCCATTTGTGGTATTATAGATCTATAACAAGTATCGTCGGAAATATGAAAAGTAGATATAAACCACTTTCAGTGGCGGTTTTTTTGGTAGGGATGGTTTTGCTTTTCCGCTTCGCCTACCTTCCCCAGAACGGAGCCATCGTTGAGAAAGGAGTGCTTGGCGGCCCATCGGTAAATCCCACCACGTTTTCCAACCCGCTCGTTTCCACCGCTCAGGCCGAAAATGCCAACATGAGCAATGCCGTCGTGACCGATGAAGGAGCTCTCCGCGACCAGGGATTCTCAATGCTCTCTTCTGATCTTAGCGCAACCGGGCAGACATCGGGTCCAATCCTCTCCGCCGATTTCCTGAGCAGCGGCGCCATCCAGGATCCGGGCCAGCCGATTGGGCCGGCCGTGAACCGCTCGGGCCTTGTCTCATATAAAGTCCAATCGGGAGACAATCTTTCCCGCATCGCTTCTTATTTTGGCATTAACGTCCAGACCATCCTCGATGCCAATCCCGGAGTGAAGGCCGCCACCCTCAAAGCCGGGCAGGTGCTTTCAATCCTCCCAACCTCCGGCGTTGTTTACGAAGCGAAAGCGGACGACACCTTGGCCACCATTGCAACAACCTTCGACATCTCCCAAGACAAGATTGCGCAATTCAACCAAGGTGTAAATTTTAACACGCTTTCTGCGGGTCAGTCGATTATCATTCCGGGCGGAACGAACGCCGCGCTTGGCAGCGCCGATTCAGGAGGCTTGCCGAACTTTGATAAAAATTTTGTCATGCCTGCGACGGGATATAACTGGGGCATCTTGCATCATGAGAATGCCGTCGACATCGCGAACTCGTGCGGAACGCCGGTGGTTGCCGCAGCCTCGGGCATTGTTATCCCCGACCCCGCCATTCCGGATGCTCCCGACGCCTGGAACGATGGTTATGGAAACTTTGTTTTAATCGAGCATGCGTTTGGCTCGAACGTCGAAACGCGCTATGCCCACCTCGAAAAAATCATCGTGCAAATTGGCGACTATGTAAATCAGGGCCAAGAAATCGGCCTTATGGGGCAGACCGGCGATGCGACCGGATGCCACGTGCATTTCGAAGTGCTCGGAGCGCACAATCCTTTTGCAAAAAAATAAAGGTTTTCACTCTTGCCGAATGCGGTAGCTGAAAGCTTCGGCCAGGATTTCTTTGGTTACCACGTCATTTCCCTCCACGTCGGCGATCGTTTGGGCCACTTTGAGAAGTCGGTAATAGGTGCGCGGCGAAATGCGGGCGCTCTCAAGCGTGTCGATGAATGTTTCCGCGTCGGGAGTCAGCTTCACAAACTCGTGGGTTTCGCGGGAAGACATTTCAGAATTTGTTTTTATTGCGCCGAATCGCTGTTTTTGCAATTCTCGGACCGTTGTAATTTTATTTCTCATGGCGATGTTCGTTCCCGCGAGTTTATGTTCTGCCCGAAGTTCTTGAATGGCCACACGCCCGATGTTCACTTGGAGGTCGATGCGATCCAAAAGCGGCCCGGAAATTCTCTTTTGATACCGCAAAACTTCATACGCCGTGCATCGGCATTCACGTTCGTGGTCGCCGTAGTATCCGCACGGACAGGGATTCATCGCTGAGGCCAAAATAAATTTAGCGGGAAATATCAATCGGTCGCGCGCGCGGATCACGCTTATCGTCCCCGCCTCCATCGGCTGTCGAAGCGCCTCGAGCGTGCTCCGCTGAAATTCGGGCAGCTCGTCCAAGAATAAAACTCCGCGATGGGCGAGGCTGATCTCGCCGGGCTTCGGATCTCCCCCGCCGCCCACGAGTGCGATGGTCGACACCGTGTGATGAGGAGCGCGAAATGGACGTTCGATCATGAGCCCGTCGGGATGTAGCCCGGCGGCGCTCCAAATCTTGGTCACCTCGATCGCTTCTTCAACCGAAAGGCGCGGAAGGATTCCGGCGAATGCGCGTGCAAGAAAACTTTTTCCAACGCCGGGCGCTCCCGAAAGGAGGATGTTGTGTCCCCCGCTTGCTGCGATCACGAGCGCGCGCTTTGCATTTTCTTGCCCTTTAATTTCGGAAAGATCGGGGGCAAGGCTTTCCTGCGACATGGTGTCAATCCCCAGATATGGCTTTGGCTCCTCCTGATTTACAAAAATGTTTATCACGTCTTTTAGGCTCTCAAAGGGGATAATTTTTATATTTTTAATCGCCGACGCCTCCTTCGCATTGGGGCGAGGAAGAAAAATATAGGAAAAACCTGATCTACCGGCTTTTTCCGAGATGTTTAGCGCTCCGGTGATTTCCCGTAAACGGCCGTCCAACGCCAATTCACCAATAAAAATTATCCGTTCCGGGTGCGGAATCCTAATTTGCCCGGTAGCCATTAAATATCCGAGCGCAATAGCTAAATCATATTGAGATCCCGTCTTTTTAATATCAGCCGGGGCTAAATTAATAGTAATTCGCCTGTTTTCCCTGTTTGGCGCCTTAACCCCGCAGTTTTTTAACGCCGAATTAACCCGTTCCTTTGCCTCAGAAAGCGATCGATCCCCCAGGCCAACAATTGAAAAATCATGAAGGCCGACATTCACGTCGGCCTCCACTTCTATGATTTTTGCGTCAATTCCTTCAAGTTCAGCCGAATAAAGTCTGGCAGAATGCAGTGGCATTTAAATAGGATGCCACGCTAAACATTAAATTTCTGTTAAACAGTGTTTAGCAGAGATTATTTCCGATGGCTTTTATCGGCTTTGCAAAAGCGAGACTCCGGATCAATGTCTAAAATCTCTGACTCAATCGGCTTGCCACATTTTTCACAGGTGCCATATTTTCCATTTTCCATTTTATTGAGAGCGTTCTCGATGTCATCGAGTCTCATGCGGAGATCGTCGGCAACCGCCATCTGGTTCCCGACTTCTTCTGACATGTCGGATTCTTCTTCGAATCGAACAACGTCGACTCCAAGATCAACCGGTTTTTCATTCCGCTTAATTTCCTCATTAATCGACAACCGCTCTCGCTCCAACTGTTTTTTATATTCTTTTAATTTTTCGGGTGACATAATGTTCAAGATACGTTGCTATTGTACTTCAGTCAAATCGTGCATATTTCATTTTTGAGAAAAAAGTTTAGCAGCGCATTGATAAACAATTTTCAAAAGTTGCTAAACAAATTCGGCAAAATAATCCGGCAATCCGGCAATCCGGCAAAATAATCCGGCAATTATTAAAATTTCATTAAATTTCTTTGCCGGATTTGATTTAATCTTTCTTTAATCTTTAAGCCGGTAAGATAGATTTTATATTTCATATAATCCTGCAACGCAAAAAAAGATTAAAAAATTGTTTAGCGCTTTACACGAATTATAAATGGCACGTCGCGCTAAACACTATTTAAAAGTTTGCAAAAAATAATTATAAATCATGTTTCGCGCTAAACACTATTTATTAATCAGAATTAAAATCATGTTTCGCGCTAAACATCATTAATAATGTTTATCAAAAGAATTGTAAATCATGTTTCGCGCTAAACACTATTTATAAATGAGAATTAAAAATGAGGCGTCGCCTGACGTTGAAAAGGTAAAAGTTCCTTCGCCGTCAACCAAGCCACGAATATAGTCATACGTTAGATCGGTTTTATTTTTTGGAGTGTTTCGCGCCAAACACGACATAAATGTTTCAGGTTCAAACATAACTATTATTCTTCACATTTCATATTAAAAAATGACTAAAAAACATCTTAAAATTGGGCAAATAGGGGAGAGGGTCGCTGCGGCATTCCTTATTAAAAAAGGCCATCAAATCATCGATAAAAACTATAAGAAGAAATTTGGTGAAATCGACTTGATCGCGAAAGCTCCGGATGAGACGCTGATATTTTGCGAAGTGAAGACAAGTATTAATAAAAAGGGGATTCAGATCTCATTCGCGCCCGAAGATCACGCTGATAAACATAAGCTAAACAAGATGAAGAGAATGGCGCAATTTTTTTCTGCTAAACATCCAATGTTTATCACAGAAGAAAAGGGTTGGCGCATTGATCTCATTGCGATCACGCTAGAAGAAGCTGGAGACAAAAAATTTTTGATCAAACAAATCCATCACTATGAAAACGTCGCTTGACTTTCTCTTCTATAAAGATATACTGAAGTTTACCGCTCCAAAGCGGTTTTTCGTTTATGAGGGGTCCAGGTCGAACAATTAAATAACAATTAAATAACAACTAAATACAAATGCTTAACATAAAAGAGTTAACAAAAGCGCTCAAGCAAGTTGCAGAAGAAAAAGGTCTTGAGCCGGAAAAAGTTTTGGAAGTCATTGAATCTTCGATCGCGGCGGCGTACAAGAAAGAGTACGGAGAGCGCGGCGAAGTTGTGAAGTGCAGTGTTGATCAGAAAACCGGTGAACTGAAATTTTGGCAGATCAAAAAAGTTGTTGATGAAACGACGGTCCGTTTTGTTGACGAAGCGGAGCTCGCGGCAGAAGCAGAACGTGAAGAAGCTGCGCGCGCAAGCGGAGCGGCAAATGAAAAGCGCGCGGCCGCGGAACCCGAAGAGGAAGACGAGCACAAACTTCCGCGCTTCAATCCGGAACGCGATATCACCATTGAAGAAGCTAAAAAAATAAAGAAAGGAGCGGAGCTCGGAGACGAGCTTTCGTTCCCGCTTGAAACCCACGAAGATTTTGGCCGCATCGCGGCGCAAACGGCAAAGCAAGTCATCTTGCAAAAGCTGCGCGAGTCGGAACGCGATTCGATTCTGAATGAGTGGCGGGGACGCGAAGGCCAGATCGTGAGCGGCGTTGTCCAGCGCTTTGAGCGCGGGAACATCTTCATCGATCTCGGCCGCACGATCGGCGTGATGTTTGCAAACGAATCGATTCCTGGCGAACACTATCGCACCGGCGAACGATTGCGATTTCTCGTGCTTGCGGTTCAGGAAGACACTCGCTTGCCGGGCATCATCCTTTCCCGCTCGCATCCGAAATTCGTGACCGAACTTTTCCGCATGGAAGTTCCGGAACTTGCTGAAGATTCGATTGAAATCAAATCGATCGCGCGCGAGCCGGGCAATCGCACGAAGATCGCAGCGGCATCCAAAATGGATGGCGTCGATCCGGTCGGCGCGCTCGTCGGCCAGCGCGGCACGCGCGTGATGGCGGTGAACAACGAGCTCGGCAACGAGAAGATCGACATCGCCGAGTGGTCCGAAGATCCCGAGAAGTTCATCGCGAATGCGCTCTCGCCGGCGAAGGTTGAGAAAGTCGAAATACTCCCGCGCCGCGAAGCTCGAGCCTATGTTCCCGAAAACCAGTTGAGCCTTGCGATCGGCAAAGGCGGACAGAATGTGCGCCTCGCCGCCAAGCTCACCGGCTGGAAGATCGATGTGCGTTCGCAAACGGCGCCGGATGAAGTCCAAGAAGGCGGCATCGCCGGCTCCATCGACGACGAAGGATCAGCGCAGATTCCGGTCCAAGAAGAAGGGGAGCACGAAGACGTTGCGTTCTAAAATACACCTAAACAGCCGACTAACACGTATAATATAAGAACACCATGAGCAACAACATCTGGGAGACAATTCCAACGGGAGACAAATCGCCGAACGTCGTCAACGTGGTGATCGAAATCCCCAAGGGCAGCAACAACAAATATGAACTCGACGAAAAGCTCGGCGTGATCAAGCTTGACCGCGTGTTCTACTCGCCGTTCTTTTATCCGCTCGACTACGGATTCATTCCGCAGACGCGCTCGGAAGACGGCGACCATCTGGACGCTCTCGTGATCGGAAGCGATCCGGTTCCGGTCGGCTGCCTCGTTGAGGCGCGTCCGATCGGCATGCTCAACATGATCGACTCGGGCGAAGCGGACGCAAAAATCCTCGCCGTGCAGGCGAAGAATCCGCGCTTCGACACCATCAAAAGCATCAAAGACATCGAACAATTCCAGCCGCATCTCCTCAAGGAAATTGTCCACTTCTTTGAGCACTACAAAGATCTCCAGGGAAAGAAAGTTGAAACGAAAGGTTGGGACGGCGTCGATGCCGCTCACGCGGAAATCAAAAAAGCGCAGGATGTTTACGCAAAAGAAAAATAGTTAAGGTACTTAACTAAATTCCATGGATTATAAAAATGAATACTTGATTCCGACGGTCATCGAGAAATCGCAATACGGCGAGCGCGCGTACGACATCTATTCGCGCCTGCTCAAGGAGCGCATCGTCTTTCTCGGCGGGCCGGTGAGCGACGGCATGGCGAACACGATCATTGCCCAGCTTTTGTTTCTCGACCACGAAGATCAAAAGAAAGACATCCGCTTGTACATCAACAGTCCCGGCGGCTCCGTCACGGCCGGCATGGCGATCTATGACACGATGCAATTCGTGAAAGCTGATGTGTCGACCGTTTCGATTGGCGTTGCGGCTTCGATGGGGGCGTTCCTCCTCGCGGCTGGAAAGAAAGGAAAACGTTTTGCGCTTCCGAATTCGGAGATTCTGCTTCACCAAGTCGCCGTCGAATCGATCGGCGGCCAGGCGACCGAGATCGAAATTTCGGCGCGGCAGATTCTGAAAACCAAGCAGCGCATGAACCAATTGCTTGCAAAGCACACCGGGCAGACGCTCGCCAAAGTCGAGCGCGATACCGAGCGCGACTTCTGGCTCTCCGCCGAAGAGGCGAAGACGTACGGCGTGATCGATGAGATCATTAAGAAGTAAATAAAAGGCGCCAAAAATAAAGCGAAAGGGCTCCGCGACGCGCGGGGTCCTTTTGTTATTGAAATCAAGGGGTTGTTTCATGTTAAAATCAGGCTAATGGCAAAAGACCCCGGGAGAATCGACCAACTCCTTTCAAAAGGAGTGGAAGAAGTCATTGACGAAGCGCACCTTCGCGCCGCGCTTGCGGCTCAGAAGAAACTGCGGATAAAATTCGGGATCGATCCGACGTCGCCCGATCTGCACCTCGGGCACGCCGTTGCGCTGCGCAAACTGCGCGACTTCCAAGACGCCGGCCACACCATCGTGCTTATCGTCGGTGATTTCACCGGGCGCATTGGCGACCCAAGCGGTCGCACGGAAGCGCGCAAGCCGCTGGAACCAAAGCAAATCAAGGAGAATATGAAGCACTACCTTGAGCAGGCAGGCAAAATTTTGAATGTCAAAAAAGCGGAAGTGGCCTTTAATAGCCAGTGGTTCGATAACGAGGGGATCGAAGAATTCGTGAAACTTGCGAGCGCCACGTCATTCCAGCAGATTCTCCGCCGTGCCGATTTCAAGAAGCGCATAGACGAGGGCCTCGATATAACATTTCTCGAATTGCTCTACCCGCTGTTTCAAGGCTACGACTCGGTGAAGATCAAGGCCGATCTTGAAGTCGGCGGCACCGATCAGAAATTTAATCTGTTGATGGGAAGGCGGATCCAGCGGCATTTCGGCCAGCCCGAGCAGGACATCATGACGTTCCCTCTGCTCGAAGGCCTTGATGGCGTCAAAAAAATGAGCAAGAGCGTGGGTAATTACATTGGGCTCGACGACAAGCCGGAAGATATGTTCGGGAAAATCATGTCATTGCCCGATGCGCTCATCAAAAAATATTTTGTTTTGTGCACCGACGTGGACGAAAGCGAACTGAAGGAAATACAGAAAGAGGAGAATCCGAAAATACAAAAAGAACGGCTTGGTTTTGAGATCGTAAAGCTCTACCACGGGGAAGCGGCGGCGCGGGAGGCAAAAGAAAACTTTGAAAAACTTTTTTCAAAGAAAGAGATTCCTGCCGATATTCCCGAGTTGAAGCTCAAGAAAGGGGAGAATGCCGTGATTGACATTGTTGTTGCCACCGGGATCAAGAGCCGGAGCGAAGCGAGACGCCTCATTGAACAAGGTGGGTTCGATGTTGATGGTAGAAATGAGAAAGATCCGCAGGCGGCCATCAGCGTGAAGGGCGGAGAAACATTAAAAATCGGTAAAAAGAAGTTTTTCCGCGTGAAAGTTTAACGATTTTGGGCTCGGGAAGCTCGGTTGGAGCAATAAAAAGTTATCCACAGGAGGTCTCTTGTAGGGATCTCCTATGTTGTTATACTTATAAAGTCCTTTTACAAGTACATAACACTCTCACTGGCTCCAAAGAGCCAGAAAATATACATTACAATTTATATTGCCGCAACATTAGTTGCACAATCGCTCTTTTCTTCCATTCTTAGGGATCCAAGCTTCGGCTGCGGATCCCTCTCTCTTTATATAAGTCATTAACCGCATAAAGTTGGGATTTTTATGATTCAGCGCCGCGCGAATACCGGCGTTTTTGCTTTTATTTGGCAGCAGATGTATAACAATATCCAACCTAAAGGGTTAATTTGTACTATTAAAAACTGAAAAGGGGAGGTGTCTTTTGGACTTCAGGCTTTTGGAAGAGCCGTATGCTGAATTCGTCAAGTTGATTACAGAACGACAATTTGTTCCTTATCGGAAAAGATCGTCCGGAGCACGAGGGTCACGGTTGCAGCGTCCTCGGTCACGCAAATATCAGGAACCCGGAGAGATCGGTTTCGTTTATAAGCCACCCGACAAAAAAATTGACGCGGGTAATGACTACCGTGTTGTCGTGTGGACAACAAAACGACATGGTGGCGGCTGGGTTTCCAAAGATCTCGGCTGGGTGCTCATTTTGGCCGGTCCGGAACATAACGAACGAATTGTTTATTGTTCCTATCCGCTCGTCCGAAGGAGTCCCAATTTTTTTGATGACATGGGATTCGAAGCTCAATGCGCCCGGTGGAGAGTGTTCTATCGGCCAAGAACCTGCGTGAAAGGTTGTCCTGCAATGCCCGAACTTGTGCATCGCAATGGACATCGAAAATCATGCTATTGGCGGTGCGTGATCCATCCAAACGATCGATCTCACGATAAACGCTTTGAAGATCTTGAAGTTCCTTTGCCGGAAGACGCTCAAAAGCGTCGTGATGCCAATCGGGAGAAACGGCTAAAACGACGGACAAAGGTCCGTGCAGTGGGGGGTAATCCTTATGCCGCCATGGATAGCAGAATCGCTCATCCATGGACAGAACCCGAGGTCCCGATCGACATGTTCTTTTAAACCAAGACCAAAGGGCGCCCTAAAAAGGCGCCCTATTTTTTATGAAATTTTAATAATTTCTGTTTGATATACTGAACTTATGCCACAAAACTATACGAACCCCGCTCATCTTGAGCGATACAGCTTCCTCTGGTCGGAGCTTCGATTGTTGTTTGCCGCGGTAGCATTATTCATCGGCGGCGTTCCGGTCGTTTGGTTTGTGATGCCGGTCGGATTGTTCGGTCTCACGCGGTTCCTTCTTACGATTGCATGGATCATTTCCGGCTGCGCGTCCGTTTATCTTCTGTATCGTTGGTACAAAAACAAGCAGATGATTTTCGGCCGCAAAAAGCCGCTGGAGCAGGTGCTGTTTCTCATCGCTGCGATCACCGGCATCAACCTCGGCATCGCAGGCCTTTTCGGACAAAATATCGGAATGACGATATTCAACAGCCACGGCCTCTTTATCCTTATGGGGCTTGCCGATATTGCAACCGCTTGGTATCTCTATGCGCGCTGGAAAGAGGCAGGCGAGAAGTTGTTCTCGTAAAAGCTGTTTTCTATTTGCATTCTTTTCCGTAGTAGGATACGGTGGAATCAGATTCCCCATTTTCACGTACATTTCTCCATAGGAGGAGGACGCATGAGAACGATCATTTTCCGCCGGGTGTACACCGCAGCTCTCTTCGTCTCCCTTGGACATGCCATTCCGTCAGGTCAGGCGCAGACAATTCTCGAACCAGAGCAAGAGCAAAATTCCTGTCACACCGATTCTTTCCGGAAAATCGGAGACACCATCATCTGCTACAACAAGCGTTCGGTGCTTTTTGAATCGCGTGAGACGCTATCAAAGAGCAGCCGGAGTTTTCAAGAGGCGGTTGACTTCGCTACGATCCGCAGGCTTGCCGTCCAAGGTATCGACGGTGAGAAACGGCCGGAAAAGCTTGTTTTTCGAATCCGAAAACGGATCAAAGACCTCTGCCGCCTAGAAGAAATAACCTGCAAGGATGAGTCCGGGATTGGCGACACAGATAGAATTTCAATTCGCGAGCACTTTCTTGTCATTGAAGCGATAACTCGCGATGCGATCTTGCACAAATTGCAGATTAGTCTTGGTGTACCGATTAAGAAAATTCAAGCGGAACTCCAGGGCGTCTGCAAGGAAATTCCCTGCAAGAAATAATAAGGTTTGCCGTTGGGCCGTATCGAAAGGTGCGGCCTGATTTTTTTGCAAAAATATTTACCGCGGCAAAACGGCGGGAGCCGCGGGAGCAGTGGGGACGGCGGGAGCTGCAGGAACGATATTTATCGTAGCCGAATTTTGAGACGCAAGAATGTTTGTCCCGAGGCCGTCGTTTGCAAGAATCTGCGACGAGCTTTCAAAATAAATTGTTGTGGTGCCTGGCGTTATGGCGCGGAATGTTAGCCGGGCGATTGTTGCCGCATGGGAAATGCCAGGATTTGGTTGTACCTGGATTATTTCTGTGCTGGTTGAATCCGATTGTTCGAAAAGCCTGATAGAAAAAGGAGAAGCATCTTCGTCTTTTGCAATAAACTGCAACGCGTTTGGAGAATACGCTATTTTGGCATCGAGGGCATTCACCGCAACGCCTTTCGGGTCCATAACAATCGTGATTGAAATTTGGCTGCCGACGGATGAAGTTGCGGGTGAGTCGATGGAAAATACGGCTTGCTTTGCCGCTGTCGCCGAGAGATCGCTTGTTGACGTTCCCGTGGGGCACGGCAAAAGCGACGGCACAATCCTAAAAAGCATGCTGGACTCGGGGCTGCATGGAAGAGTAATGTTTACCGAATATATGAGAATTCCGAGGACGATGACAGCGCTGATAAGAATATACGTTGCCGTAGCAAACTTCATCCTATGATTTCATGCTACGATCGGCACATAAAAGAAAAATAAAGGCATTTTAAAGAAAAACTGAAGATAGTGTATAGTAAGGGTACTTATGAGAATTTTGGTTGTGGAAGACCATGAAGAGTTGGCGTCATCACTGCGAGCCGGACTCCAGGCGGAATGTTATGCCGTTGATGTCGAGCACGATGGGGAGCGCGGTTTATATCGCGCGCGCACGAATCCGTACGATCTCATCGTGCTTGATAACATGCTGCCGGGAAAACTTGGCGTCGACGTGTGCCGCGAGCTTCGGGCGCACCAGCGGAAAATGCCGATCCTCATCCTGAGCGCCCGCTCGGAAATTGAAGCGAAAGTCGATCTCCTCAATTGCGGCGCGGACGACTACCTTACCAAGCCATTCTCTTTCGCCGAGCTTTCGGCGCGAATCCGGGCGCTCATGCGGCGGCCGAACCAGCTTGAATCGGCGGTCCTCACCGTGAGCGATCTTTCGCTTGATAACGAACGGCATCTCGTGACGCGAAACGGCAAATCGATCCCGCTCACCCCGAAAGAATTTTCGCTTCTCGAATATTTCATTAAAAATAAAGGAAAAGTGCTCACGAGGAGCGCCATTATGGAACACGTATGGGATCAAAGCGCCGATCCCTTTTCAAACAGCATCGAAACGCATATCATGAATCTCCGAAAGAAAATCGACCGAGGGCGCGTCCGGAAATTGATCCATACGGTCCCCGGCAGAGGCTATAAACTCGATATATAGCCGAACCTTTATGTTTCCTTTAGATTTCCTTTACCCGGCCTCCCCACAATGAGGGAAAGGTCGGCATAACAACCATACAAAAATTATGAAAGAAGTCCTCGAAAAAATCTTGACGGACAAAGCAACGCGAAGCACCGAGAAGGTCGAAGCGTTTGCGTCGGCGCAGTCGGAATTCGGCTCGTGGGGATAACGGGAACCGAGCATCTTTATGACATCCATGATACAAAAAGGTGCTCGCCGCTTTTACGCCTCATTCATTGAGCCGTTGTCTTTGGATGAGGATGCGAGGCGGAGGGAATATATCCTGAATGTCTTGCTCGTGGGTTCCATCGTTATGCTCGTCATACTCGATGCGACCGCGATGTATCACGCGCTCCATTATGGAAGCGCTTACCATCAGGTATCGCCATTTGTATTCGGCATTCTCCCTGTCTTCTTCATCCTCTTATATGCGATTTCCCGCAAGGGGCATTTCACAACTGCTTCGTATCTCTTGATCGCGGCCTACTTCGCAAGCAATAGCTATGCGGCCTACCACTGGGGCATCAATTTGCCGACATCACTCATCAGTTACGCGCTGATCATCCTCATGTCGAGCATCCTCGTTGGCACCGCATTCAGTGTCGGAATTACGGTTCTTACGGCGCTCTTCATCATCCCAGTCTGGTATTTCCAGATCCACGGCGTTATTCCAACTCAGCCGCAATTATTCGATGATACCGACGCCGTCACGTTTTCCGTCCTGTACTTCCTAACGCTCGTCGTATGCTGGCTTTCGAATCGGGAAATCGACCGTTCCTTGGGACGGGCGCGGCGTTCGGAAAGCGAACTGAAACGGGAGCGGGATATGCTCGAAGTGACTATTGCGAAACGCACCGAGGAGCTCCATAAAGCTCAGTTCGAAAAAATGAAGCAGCTGTACCGATTTGCAGAATTCGGCCAGCTCGCTTCAGGAATGTTCCACGACATCCTCAATCTTCTGAACGCCGTGGCCCTCCGCCGCGAGGCGACGCAGTCGGAAACCGCGGCGAAGACCGCAAAACAGGTGGAGAATTTTATCCAGGGCATGCGCAAACAGCTCGATCACCGCGAGATTCGCGAAACGTTTTCAATTGTTGACGGCATCGAGCAGGTCATCCAGCTTATTTTATATAAGGCACACGCGGAAGGCGTGCGCATCATGTTCCATCACGATCCGGAAGGGCAGCTTGTGACATTCGGCAACCCTTTCAAATTTCATCAGCTTATCATCAACCTTATTATCAACGCGATAGAATCCTATGAATCCATCCCGAAAGATCCATCCGCAAACCGGATCGTCACCGTCGCCGCAACCCGGGAAAACCGCAACGTCGTCATCCGCGTCGAGGACCATGGATGCGGAATCCCGTTTGAAATCCAAGACAAGATCTTCGAATTATTCTTCACGACCAAAGACAGTAAAAAAGGACTGGGCATCGGACTCCCGAGCGTCAAATCCATTGTTGAAAATGATTTCAAAGGATCAATCCGGCTTGAAAGCCAGCCAGGGGAGGGATCGGTTTTCGTCCTCATCATTCCGATTGAAACCGGCGCTCGTTAGGTCGCTCATCCAAAACGGCGTAAAGCGCATTGAGGAATCGCAATTTCCCGACGGCAGCTTCCCGACATTCTCGAGCCCGTCGCGGGATGATTTTGCGTCCAGCCTTTTGCATCGGACCACGTTTTCCGCGTCAACGATCCTCGCGTGCCTTGCGTCGTGCAAAGATGCTTTCACCATAAGAAATCGCATCGCGCATTTTCTCCTCCGAGAAAAGGGTCCGCATTGGTCGTTCAATTATTGGCATCACGAAGCGCCGGAGCGGAATGAGATGCCCTATCCCGACGACCTCGACGACTCGTTCGGCGCGCTTTCCGCGCTCATCATGCACGATCCGAGCGTTGCGAACGGCGAGATGCTTGCCGCCGTTGCTTCCATGCTCACGGCGGCGGAGGAACAAGAAGGCGGTCCGTATCGGACATGGCTCGTGGGCCCGCAAAGCGCGCCGGTGTGGCAGGATATTGATCCGGCGGTGAACGGCACGGTATATCATTTTCTCTCGCTCGTGGGCATCCGGCTTGCGCGGCTTGAAGAATATTTGGGCGGGACGATCAAGCGCGGTCTCATGACGTCGCCGTATTATCCGGGTTCGGTTCCCGTGATGTATTTCATCGCGCGATCGTATCGAGGAAGCGAGACGCCGACGCTTGCGGAAGCGCTTGCCGCCGCACTCCGCCGCGCCGAAACAAACGTGCTCGAACGGGCGATGATTATTACTTCGCTCGCGAATCTCGGTCTCAAAGCCAGGATTCCGCGCAATGCCGTGCAGGCGTTTATCAAAGATATTGTGAGCGAAGGATGGCGCCCGCATGCGTTCTGCATTGATCCGGCGCGGGGCGGCAAAACGCACTATGCCGGATCATCGGCGCTCACGGCTGCATTCTGCATCGAAGCGCTCGAAAAAGTGATTGCCCCGCAAGCGGCGGGCGAGAGCAGCCGCGCAAGGCAATCATCCGTGCATGATAAAATCAGGCGGATTGCACGTACCACATGCAACAAGCTCCCCGAACATATCCGAAACGCTGCGCTTCGCGTGATCGATAAAACAAACGATGAAAAAATAACGACGCTTGCCTATGATTTTCGGAGCGTCCTCGCAAAAAGAGGGAAAACGATTCCGCTCGATCTTGCGAATCACCTTGCGCTCAGTAATCTTTACGGCTGGATGGCGTACGACATTTATGATGATTTTCTGGACGAAGAAGGCGATCCGGCGCTCCTCTCGGCGGCAAATTTTTTCTTGCGCGAACTGGCGGCGCTTTACCGGGAGCTCGATCGCAGCATTCCGGGCAGTTGGACATTATTCGAGACAACGCTCAACGCTATCGATAATGCCAATGCGTGGGAGCAGGCGAATTGCCGCGTGCCGTCTCACGAGCGCGCCGTACTGCCGCGCCGCATTCCTGATTTTGGAGATTTTGGCATGCTTGCCGAGCGGAGTATCGGCCACGCGCTGGGGCCGCTCGTCGCCCTCATGCATCTCGGGCATCGCGCGCCGTCGCGAGAATACCAGGCCGTGCAGAAGTTCATGAAACACTATATTATCGCACGCCAGCTCGATGATGATGCCCATGATTGGCCGGACGATCTGGTGCGAGGACAAATCAATGCCGTTGGCGCTATGGTGCTCAAAGAATGTGGCGCGAGCGATGGCTCGCTTCGCAAAACAATGCCGCAGCTCCAGCTCCAATTTTGGAAAACGACGATTGATCGCGTAGCGGCGATTATTTTTGAAAACATCACCATGGCTCGCGCCGCGCGAGCGTCGTCGCGCTTGCTCCGCGGCAGCAGTTTCCTTGAGTCGGCGCTTGCTTCGCTCGAGCGTTCGGCAAACCGTGCTATTTCCCAGCGGGACGAGATGCTCACATTTTTAAAGCACTATCAGCCGGAAAACGGTGCGAAGTAGGAGAGATTTGCGAAGGGCAAGCGGATTTGCTATCGTCGAGCTAGAACATCCGAGATCGGGGAGGTGACGTATGCGACGCCGGATTATCGATCTTTTCCTGGTCGGGCTGGGACTTGGGCTTATCCTGGCCGACGCGACAAGCGGATTATGGACGCTGCCATTCGAACGATATCGGGGCGTACCGCGCTCCAAAATTCGCAGGCACGCTTGGTTTAACTAGTTATGCGATGTATCCGCGGACGCCAGTCCGCGGATTTTTTCGTCTTCAGGTGGCGAGCAGGAGAAGGTCTTCTCTAAATGCAAATTACTTGCAAAAATGAGTGTTATATTTCTCCGCGAGGTATAATGAATTTATGTCAAAAACCGCGAAAACATTGGTTATTATAGCTTTCGTTATTGTTCTTGGCGTAATTGGGCTAGTCACCTTCCATAGCAATCAGAGCCCGATCGGCCCTGCGCCCTCGGGGCCATTGCAGGTGGTTGCCGCAGAGAATTTTTGGGGGAGCATCGTTTCACAAATCGGAGGATCGCATGTGCACGTCTTGAGCATCGTGTCCGATCCGAATGCCGATCCGCACGAATATGAAAGCAATACCATGAACGCTCGCGCGGTCGCCGGAGCAAATTATATCATCGAGAATGGCGCAGGATACGACAGTTGGATGGATAAACTTTTAGGCGCAAGCGCGAATCCGCACCGCACCGTGCTGAACGTTGCGACATTGCTCGGAAAACAGGATGGCGACAACCCGCATTTTTGGTATAACCCCGATTACGTGAACCAAGCGAGCGCCCAGATGGAAAGAGACCTTGCCGCCATCGATCCCGCAAATGCCGCATATTACGAAGCACAATATACAACGCTTCAAGCCTCGCTTGCGGAATATCAAAATCGCATCGCTTCGATTAAGCGGCAATTCAGCGGAACGCCGGTGGCCGCCACGGAAGATATTTTTGCCTATCTCGCGCAAGCTGCCGGTTTGAACCTCATTTCGCCGCCAGCATTCATCCAGGCTGTTGCCGAAGGGAATGATCCTCCGGCAGCGAGCGTGGTCGAATTCGAAAATCAATTGAAAAGCAAGAGCGTGAAAATACTGGTCTATAACGAGCAAACGGTCACGCCGCTCACCGAGAACATCAAAGCCTTGGCCGCAGATCAGAACATTCCCGTCGTTGGAGTCACTGAAACCATCCAGCCGCCCGATGCATCTTTTGAAGAGTGGATGAATGCTCAGTTATTAAATATAGAGAACGCACTCAACGCGCAAGCATTGGGACAATAGCATAACCTATGGATGCCGCTAATACCATCGTAACCGCTGCCAATCTTGCCGGAGGATATCCCATAAAGACCGTTTGGAAAGATGTAGATTTTTCGATCGGTCGCGGGGAATTTGTGGCGGTACTTGGGCCGAATGGATCCGGCAAGACAACTCTTTTCCGGCTTCTCTTAGGCCTTGAGCGCCCGCTTGCCGGATCGCTTTCTGTCCTTGGAAAGATGCCGCAGCGCGGCAACCCGCAGATCGGGTATGTACCCCAGCGGCATCCCATCGACAGCGAAACAGAAATTGAAGCGCTTCAATTGGTTCGTCTCGGACTTGACGGGCATCACTGGGGAATAGGGTTCGGCAATCAGGGGACAGAGGAAGCGCACAAGGCGCTCCGGACTGTCGGCGCCGAAGAATTGGCGCACCGGCCTTTGGGGATGCTATCGGGCGGAGAATTGCAGCGCATTTTTCTTGCGGAAGCGCTTGTCGGGAACCCCGAATTGCTGCTCCTCGACGAACCGCTTTCCAATCTCGACATGCGCCGCGAATCGAACTTTGTCCAGCTTATCAATAGCGTGGTGCGTTCACGCGGCGTCACCGTGCTCCTCATCGCCCACAATATTAATCCGTTGCTGCCGGTGCTCGACCGGGTGATCTATGTTGCGAACGGCCGCATCACGACGGGAAAGCCGTCGGATGTGCTCACGTCGAAGACACTCACGGATTTATACGGCATCCCGATCGAAGTCCTCAAAGATTCGCGCGGCAGGATTGCCATCGTCGGCATGGACGAACCCTTAGCCGATCATCACCAGCATGGATAACGCCAATTTCAGCTTCAATATCATCGCCGATTTGCAGTTCATGTGGCAGTACGATTTTATGCGCCACGCTTTTGAGGCGGGAACCATCGTTGCGATCATCGCCGGCATCGTGGGGTACTTCGTGGTCTTGCGCCGTTCCTCGTTTGCCGCTCACGCCCTTTCCCATATTGGCTTCGCCGGTGCGGCGGGCGCGGTGCTCTTCGGCATCAATCCCATCATTGGATTGCTTGTTTTCACGAGCGGCGGCGGTATCGCTATGGCAACCCTCGGACGGAAAGCCGCGGAGCGCGATGTGCAAATCGGCACGGTGCTCGCTTTTATGCTCGGTCTCGGCGTCCTCTTTATCAGTTTGTATTCCGGCTATGCCACGGAGGCCTATTCATTACTCTTCGGAGAAATCCTGGGCATCAGCATGAGCGATGTTATCGTAACGCTTGTCGCCGCAATAATATTGCTCGCCATAATCGGGGCTATCTATCGGCCGCTGCTTTTCACGTCGCTCGATGAAGACGTTGCCGAAGCGAAAGGCGTATCCATCGTCATGATCGGCATTTTGTTCATGATTCTCATTGCCATCGCAACCTCGATGGCCGTGCAAGTCGTGGGCGTCTTGCTTATCTTCGCGCTCATGGTGACGCCTGCGGCGACGGCTCAACGTTTGGCGCGCCGGCCGGGGCAGGGGATCTTGATTTCCGTTCTCATAGCGCTTTTTGCGACATGGTTTGGACTGTTCATCTCGTTCTATGTCCCGTATCCGGTGAGCTTCTTCATCACGAGCACGACTTTCGTAATCTATCTCGCCACAAGATTCATTCGGCGGCCGCTTCCTAATCTTGGGATTTCTGACGGAGCATAACCTTCTTTCCGAAAAATTTTCGGAAAAGTCATCCACGAGTGAGCGGGTTAGTAGATGGTATTAGAACCTTTTTCGAAGAAAAACCCAGCAAAATGACGGTGCCGGAGTTTATGATCGAGAAATGTTGATGTATAATGAAGCGAATCCATGGAGATACTCATTGTGAAGGACTCGATTTCAAAAGACAGTTTGCGAACAATCGCGAAAGGGCAATTTGGGAATCTGGTGAAGGTGGTAGTTGATGTCGGGCAGGGCATCATGGCGATAGGCGGTGAACTTCATGCCGACGAAGAAGTCGTCCTTAGTGAAAAGGAACATTCAAAGCGCGAAAATACGTGGGGGATCAATATATATCCAGACAAGGATGGCGACGGCATGATCGAGTTCGACTCGATGATCAACCTGAAACCCGCCTACGGGAACCGATCGCGTGGCGTCGAAGACGTTGCCATTCAGGAGAAGATAAAAAATATCGTCAGAAAATTAGTCGTGTGATATGCCAAATTTTATTCATAAAGAATTAGCTGCCGGGAAATGGTTTCAACTTCCGCTCATGGAACAGCTGGGGAATATAGGAAGCGAAGTTGGCAGGGCGTGCAAGTCTCAGGGTGGCGATGCGGCGCTGTACAACAGCGCAGTGGATCGGGCCCTTGACCTTTTTGACCTTACCCTTGCGGATCCTCGGTGGCGTGGCCGCTATGATGAAATCGCACGAGCGCGCGAACTTTTTTGCGATGCGGCATTTGATAATAACATCTATAAGACGACGCTTGCCGACTTGGAGACATATTTTCTTCAGTTTGCCATAGCCGCGCAGATGGGGCGAAGGTAATTTTCTCCACCGCATAGCCCTTGATTTCGGAGCGGGTTAGTAGATGCTATTAGAACCTTTTATATGCAAAAAGATCAGTGTTTTCAGGTTGCCAGTTTTTAATGATCGAGATTTGTTGAGGAATAAAAAAGGTGGAGTATGGCTATTACTATAATCTCGCCTCCCCCAGCAGACTTGTCATTGCGATCATATCGTTGTATAACATGCACGAGAGTAGTACGTTGAAAACAGAAATTATCAGGAGGTTAGGGAAAGTGGACAAAATAGATGTTCTCCTTGTATTGCCCCCGATGTATCAGTCGGGACGAATTCCCGACTATAATCCCAAAGAGCCGATGGGATTAATGTACGTCGGAGCCATGCTTAGAAGAGAAGGGTGTTCGGTCGAGATACTCGACGCCGACATTTTGGCCTTAACTCTTGAACAGACTGAACGCAAGATAATTGAACGCGGGGCAAGCGTTGTTGGTTTTTCCGTTATGCAGAGGGCACTGCCTTCCGTGAAGCTGCTTGCGGAAAGAATCCGCATTGACGGAATGACATCGCACATTTGCTGTGGTGGTTTTACCGCAACTCTCAGTGCAAAGCACGTACTTGAGGAAATGCCAACTATTGACTCGATTGTTTTGGGGGACGGAGAAATCGCTTTTCTCCGCCTCGTCCAGGCAGTCAAGAATGATATGGACTGGAAACGCCTTCCGGGAATCGCTTTTAGACGGAATGGACAAGTTGAAATGGGTCAGCAAGCCACCAAGGTGGATATTGATTCCTTGCCATGGCCGATTCGCGACCTTTTGTCGCTATGTCTCGAAAAAACAAACTACGCCACCATCTTGACAAGCCGCGGTTGTTACGGGACATGTACCTTTTGCAGCAACCAGAGCTTTGAACGGGTCACTAGCGGTTCAAGTTGGCGGGGCAGAAATCCTGTCGATGTGGTCGATGAAATATGCGATCTAATGAATGGGTACGGTGTCAGGGTGTTTAAGCTCAACGACCCGAATCTGTTCGGTCCCGGTCCTCGCGGCCGACAACATGTGGTTGATATCTGCGAGGAGATAGTGCGTCGAGGTATAAATGATTTGCATCTCATGGGTTTTTGTCGCTCAAACGACATCGACCGAGAGATCGCGCACCTCATGAGGCGAGCCGGGTTTGAGCGGTTGCTCATCGGCATTGAAAGTGCTAATCCCGAAGTGCTGAGATTGTTCCGCAAGGGAGAATCTCTGAGAACCATTCGTCAATCGATCAGAATACTCCGGGAAGTCGGTATCGATATCGTGCCCGGATTTATGATCTTTAACCCATACACCACTCTCGAAACTCTGGGAATTGATATTGATTTCCTAGAAACCTACGGATTTATGCCAACTCTGGCAAAAGCCATGCGGATCTTCGATTGCACGCCCATCCAAGAGATTATGGCATCGGAAAATCGATTGATCCGACGCAATCCCTTTGAGGGCTACCATGAATATCTCGTGGATCCGACCGTCGCTGCCGTTTACATGGCTCTCAAGACCATATCGGTGGAATGGATCGACCTCTTCAGGAAAACCTACCAGGAAGAAATCTGGGGTATCAAGAAAGCTCCTGCTTTCAACCAGCGAATGGATTTCTATGCTATGAGCAAGTCGATCTTTCTTCTCGAGAAAGAAACCCTCAAGGTTTTGATCTCCTGGGTAAGGTCTGGGTTCAACCATCAAGATGTGGTGAAGCAGGTGGCTCGCATCAAGGACCAGCTGACCGGTATAGAACGATTCATTATTTCTGCCGGAGGTTTATCTCAACCGATGCTCGATATCCAGGAGTCTTCCGTGTCTGATTTGGCCGATAGGATATATTCTATTTTGACCAGTAGGATGTTCTGCACATTTCCAGAACAATATCGGTGGAGAGATGACTAATAATAGGGCTTCTCATGTTGTTACAGCACGACTCGGGAGCCCTTTTTTATTTTATAGAATACTGCTATAAACAAGAGGAACATGGACAAAAAAGAAGTAAGGAAGATAACCAACTATGTTTTTCTGAAGTCTAGTCCGCAAAAAGCGGATCTGGCTTTTGTCTTTGGCACTCGCGAGCAAGAGGCTACGAATAAGGCTTATGAGTTGTATCAAAACAAATATGTCAATAAGATCTTGATAAGTGGCGGTATCAATAGAATCACCGGGGAAAATGAAGCTGGGGTGATGAGCAAGAAGCTATTGAGTCTGGGGGTGAAAAAAGAAGATATTCTTTTGGAAAACCGATCGACCAATTCGTTGGAAAATGTTTTGTTTTCAAGAGAGGTTATTGATAGAGAACTAGGCTTCCGCAATGTTAAAAAAGTTATTGCCGTTGTTAAACATTACCATTCGCGACGTGCTTTAATGACATTAAAAAAGCATTTCCCGCGGACCGCAGAACTGATCCCGGTAACTTATGAGGTCTACGGTTTTACGAAAAGCGATTGGTTTAAAAGTAGAAAGGGAAAAGAGAAGGTC
>DATKNI010000020.1:0-11992 GCA_035541415.1 Minisyncoccota bacterium
CCCAATTGGTCCCACCATGCGTCGTCCACGATAAGCACGGCGCCCGTCAACTGATTCACGACCAGGGACTTTCCTCCCTCTATCGCAACCCTCATTGATCAATCTCCTTATTTGTTTTTTGAGAAGAACGTTTGCCCAGGACCTTGATCGTGGCCTGGAGCAAGCGTGCCGTATCGCGCTTGCTGCAGGGAACGATCGTCCGCCGGCGTTAGGAATGATGATGGGAAATCTTCTCGTCAAGGAAGTGGATCACATGATGCAGCGCAAGCACGACAGCGAAGAACGCCCATGCCATGAACCCGGTCACGAACCACATGAACCAAAGACCGAGGATCGCGTTGCCGCTCACGAATGAGAGCGGCACCTGCGGCGCCGTGCCAAGAACGAGGAAGAGGCTTACCCAATAACTCAGGCACAGGCCGCAGATGAGCGGCTTCCTGATGAGCCAGGGCAGCTTTGTTTGGAGGGCGTTTTCGAGCGCAGGGAAATCATGGCGGATTTTATCCCAGATGGTGACAATGCCCGCGCTCCACAGCGCATAGAAAAAAATGATCTGCATCAACTGTAGTGTAGCGTCCACGGGCGCCCCGGTCAATTTATTTGCAACTAAATTGCATTTAGAATATGACCGTGAAATGGCGGGATATCGTCCAATCCCGCCGAAAAGCTTGACGAGACATTAATAATATGCTATCGTATGCTTAGGTTTAAACTTGAAGTTAGGAGTCCTTTTATGGAAACAAAGAAGATTATCGTTGAACGTAGGTCCGACGATTGCGTGGCCTTTCTTGAAGGTCATCGCGAATCATGTGGCTTCGGAGAAAGCATTGCCTCTGCGGTAGGCAGCCTGATCTCTGCTCATCGTGATTTGTTCTCCATTGAGATCGAAATACTGTAACCAGATTCGAATCCCCTCAAAGAATTGTTCAACAAAGGGACGCACCAAGCGTCCCCTTTTTTTATTCCTTCCTCGCCGTATTGATGCCGATATGCGCCGCGACTGCAAACGTGCCGCCGACCATAGCGGTGATTATTTCTTCTTCGGCTCAGCCAAAGGTAAACGTATACGCCTGGAGGCCCGGCGATGTAATAATGAGCTCGATCGCGTGCCCTCCGGCAGCCTTATCGTCCACCAGGCGATATAATCGATCGCCGGTCACCTCAATATAGCTATGTCCGTTCTTATAAAAGATATCTGACCCTGCCACGGATTGGGCCACGGGTTTCCCGTCCCGGAGGACTTCGACGTCAATCGGCGACCCGTTTGCGGAACCGGCGACCCAATAGATGCCTTTGGCAATATATTGATATTCAACGCTGTCCGGCGCAGACGCGCTCACGCCTTCCGGTGTTTGCGCGAACTCTGGTTCAACATCCCAAACCCCTTTGAGGTACAGCGCGTTGGCATAAAGATTTGCCGGAATGGAAAAGGTTTGCGTTCCGGGCCGGCCCTGCACGCCGTTCGCAAGATACTCATTGCGGTTCGCGCCAAAATACGTTTCCGGGCTTATGGCCCCGCCGGCAATGGTGCTCGACGCGACGGTCACCGTGGACGACGGCATTGGCGCCGTTTGCATGCCGAGGATTTGACCGCGCTCAGCCAGCAGTTCCTGGATTTTCTTTTCGGTCTCATCATAATTCCCTTCCCCGACTTGGTCGTGGACGATATATCCCGCGAGATCGATCAAATATTCGTGCGGCCAATATTGGTTGCCGTATGCATTCCATGTTCCATAATTGCTGTCGAGCACCACAGGATATTTGATGCCGTATTTTTGCGTCGCCGCTATCACGTTATTGATATCTTTTTCAAAATCAAATTCGGGCGTATGGATGCCGACAATTTCGAGGCCGCTTGAAGCATAGCGCGAGTACCATGCGGTGAGGTACGGCAGCGTCCGGATGCAGTTGATGCAGCTATACGTCCAGAAGTCGAGCAAAATGACTTTTTTGCCAATGAGGCTGCCCAATTTGAATGACGATGAGACATTGACGAAGCCGGTTGGGTCTGCGATCTCGATGGCCGGCTCGTATCCTTCGGCTTTATCAGTGGCAGCGAGCGTTGCAAGGGATTGCCGCACGGCAGCCGGAGAATTGGATCCTTGCACATCAATAGTGGTGGTGGTTGTCGTTGCAATTGCGGTTGTCCCATCTCCCACGTTGATTGCCTGCGGCGCCCCATTGCCGCCTGCATCGGGATGCGCCTTGATGCTTTCGAGATACCAGATCGACCCGGCGACGAGAACGAGAATGACGACGAGCAAAATTTTCTTTTTCATAAATTTTTAAAGATTATGATTCATTAAAAAACTATTAACAAAGCCGAAGTTCGCGATGAGCGAAAGGCTTTGCGTGAAAACAAGGACGCCGATCACAACGAGGATTGCGCCGAAGGTTTTTGTGACGTATTCCAGTTTTTCTGCATAACGGTTGATGAGCTCCGATGCCTGGGCGGCGAGTGCGCCGACAATGAGGAACGGGATGCCAAGGCCGACCGCGTACGCAAATAATAGATAGAAGGCCTCCCCGGGCGCCGACGCCGCAAGCCCAAGGATTCCTCCGAGCACCGGTCCGACGCATGGCGTCCATCCCACGGCGAACGCAAACCCAAACGCAAATGACGTGAGATAGCGCGAACGGAATGAAACGCCGACGCGCATTTTATGGTCGAATTCCAAAAATGGGATCTTGAAAAATCCCATAAGATAAAGTCCGAAGAAAATAATGAGCGCGCCGCCGATCCACGACAACCACATTTGCACGCTGCCGGCAGCATGCGCAAGTACGGTATTCAAAAGCACGCCGAGAATGGCAAAGACGACCGAGAAACCGATCACAAAGAATAAACTGCTCAAGAATATCGCAAAGCGCGACGGCTTATTCGCCGAATTCGAAGATGTCTCCCCGGCGAGATACGCGAGAAAGCCAGGAATGATCGGCAAGACGCACGGCGACAAGAACGAGACGATGCCGGCAAGAAACGCAACGATTACAGGAATATCGAGCATACGGTTAATTATAACAAAAACACCCGGCCCTCACAGCCGAGTGTTTTCATGCTTTCACCTAAGATAACGATTAGTGGCCGTTTCCGTTTCCATGGCCGCCGTTATCGCCGCCATGGCCTCCATTGAATAAGTTCTGGAGGTTGCGAAGCTGATTGAAGAGATCGTTGATGCGGGATCCCCAATCGGGCGCCGGAGGCGTGCTCGTGCCATTGCCGGTGTTGGAGGCGTTGTCGCCATTCCCGTGGTCATCGGGCCCTTTGAAGAGGCCGAAGCCATTGCCGAGGCCGCGGTCAAAGTGGAAATCCTTGCGCGGCATCTTGATGCTGTAGTCGCGGACGATCTCAGCCGTAACAACGAGCGGATTCGATGCGCTCACACGGCCTGCAACGCCCACTTCATCGCCGACATGGAGCTGCTGGCTCGGATTCGTGGTCGACGTGGTGTTGTCGCCGCCGCGAAGCAGGAATTGCGGGAACACGTTGCCCGACCAGTTGATCGTGTACGTGATGCCCCAGACCTGCGCCTGGAACGAGTTGGCGCTCACGCTCGTCACGGTCATGCCGCGGGAGATGAACGCGCCGTTCGGACCGATCTGAAGCGATGCCGGGTTCACGCGCGGCAACGTTGTCGTGCCGTTCGACGGCGGAACAAACGTTTCCGTCACCGTGCAGGCGTCAGCCGTGCCAGCCGTGATCGGGCCGGCGCAGTTGCCGCTCGTGCTCATCGAATAATTTGCAACCGAAGAAGCGCTCACGCTGTACGTTGCGCCTCCGGAAACGACGACTGCCGTTCCCGTGCTTGAACCTGCAAACGAGCTGGGGCTCGCATTCGCGCCGCTCACGGAAACCGTGAACGCCGAAGGCGTCGCCGCTCCGCCCTGCGTGTTATTCACCGAGACAACCACATTGAGCGTGCTCGTGGTTGCGGGCGGCACGTTCGAAGAAACGATTGCCGCACACGTTGACGTCGCAACGCTCGAGGAAGCGTCCGTCGCTTCAATGCCTGCCGTGTATGTCCCGTTCGTCGTGTAGGTGGAGACAAAGCTCGTACTCGTCTGTCCGCCCACCGTCGAATCGCCGGACCACAAGAGGGCGATCGGGGCGTTGCCGCCAGCCGTCGTCGCGCTCCACGTTACCTGGTTGCCGGTTACCGCTCCCGCGCAAGAGACGGTAAGCGCCGCCGATTGCGCTTGGGCGGCAAGAATGGATCCAACCGTGATTATTGCTGCAATTCCGCCAAAAAGTGCTAATTTTGTTTTCATGATTATGAGGGGGTTTACTTATATATTTATTAACAAACCGAAAGCTCGACCTTTCCGATATCTCTTAATTATACGCATCCAGATCTGAATTGTTACCCACGTTTTCCCCGATTTTTTTGACATATTCGATCCATCCATCTTAAATCAAGGGATGGCGATCTGGTCGGCTTTCATGGCGGGAATCCTTGCGCTTGTTTCGAGCCTGGGAGGGCTTTTGAGCCGCCCTACGGTCATGCAGAGTGCCGCGCCCCAGGAAGCCTACATCCTCCATCTTTCGCTTGATACGCTTCCCCGAGAATCGCCCACCTCATCGGGCGCCACCACGATTCCGATAATCGAGCCGGGCCTCCTCCCGGAAATCGTCATTTCTCATTTCAAAAAATCTCCATCTCCTCTTGCCGCAACCGCCCTGAAAGCGGCGCCACCTGCGCCATCTCCCAAGCCGCAAACGTCCTTGAGCGCCGCGTCGCTTCTTGCCGCAACGACGCTCTCGTTTCATGAGCGGCTGGACGGCCCGTTTGGCATCACATTCACGACGAACGCCGGAACGCCGTTCACGTGGGATCTTTCAACGTCAACCATCGGCGGCGGATCGATCCCGCCCTTATCGCTTGCCTATTCCTGCACCCCGGCGCCGATAGCGCCCGAGGTTTCCGACCCGAATCAAAATCCGATTTTCACCGCCCACCAATCGTATGACTGCGCGGTTTCGCTCACGCCAACGTCGGGAACCGATCTCCGGCCGCAATCGAAACATTTTTCATTCACCGTTCCTTCCGGCAAACTCATCGTCACGCCGCCGCAATCGATGAACACCGTGTTAAAAAATAATCGGAACGACGGCGGATTTGTTTTTACCAATAACGACACTGAACCAATCACGATCACGTCGCTCACGCTAAACGTTTCCTACGCGGACCTCACCACGGTGTATGGACCGCTCGTCATGCGCACGCTCGATCCCGAAACGGGAGCAATCACGGGAGAATACGACCTCACCTCGATACCGGCTGATCCGAGCCGCCCATACGCTTTTGCAAAAAACGGCATCGTTGCTCCCGTAAATGTGACGATTCCTCCGGGCGGGTCACGAATTATTCCGATACAACTTGTGGGCGTTGATGCGATGAGCATGGAACATACGACGCCGACGTTTTCAATATCGCTCGCCGCCGTTGCGACGAATCGCACCGATGCCGCAATAACGCTCACGAATGCCGCGCTCCAATGGAGCTGCGTGGTCACGTTCCAAGCCTACGACCCGAATGCCACGAGCGGGCCGCTCGCCACGGGACAGGCTTGCAACGCCGGCGGCAACTGAGCCAATTACTCCGGCAGAACTGATATCGCGACCTTGAACATTCCCGCGCTCGCCGTTATGATGCGTGGTACCATAAAGCCATGCTGATTGACGAAGTTTCCATTACCATCCGCGCCGGCCACGGCGGCAAGGGCGCGGTCGCGTTTAATAAAAATTTAATGTCGTTAGGCCCGGTCGGCGGATCGGGCGGCCTTGGCGGCAGCGTAATCGCCGTCGGCGTTTCCGACCTTTCGGCGCTCGGCCAGTTCCGCTACAAAAAAGATTTCGCCGCCGAAAACGGCCAAGACGGCCGCGGCCAATTCCGCGACGGCCATACCGGCAAGGATCTTATTTTGAAATTGCCCGTCGGCACCGTCATCCACAACCTCACGACCGGCACCGATATCGAAATCACCAAAGTCGGCGAAGAAATCGTGCTCGCGAAAGGCGGCATCGGCGGGAAAGGCAATTTCCAGTTCCGCTCGTCCCGCAATACGTCGCCCACCTTCGCCCAGGATGGACGCCCCGGCGAAGCATTCGAGCTGCGCCTCGAACTCAAATATATTGCCGACGTCGGATTCGTCGGTTTGCCGAACGTCGGCAAATCAAGTTTGCTCAACAAACTCACGAACGCGCACAGCAAGGTTGCCAACTATCACTTCACCACGCTCGAACCGAACCTCGGCGTCTATTATGAACTTATTTTGGCCGACATTCCCGGACTCATCGAAGGGTCTTCCGCCGGAAAAGGGCTCGGTATAAAATTTTTGCGCCACATCGAACGCACCGGAACGCTTTTCCATTTCATCTCATCGGAATCCGAAGATCCCGCAGGCGATTATAAAACTATCCGCAAAGAGCTTGGCGCATATAATAAGGCACTCCTCAAAAAACCGGAATATCTTTTTTTGACGAAAATCGATTTGCTCTCCCCCGCCGAACTCAAGAAAAAAATTGTCGCACTCAAAACGATTAATCCCGACGTTACGCCGATTTCCATACACGAACCAGAAAGCATCAAAATCGTTGAGAAGATTTTGAATACGATCAAATCGGCGAAGTAGGGGTGCTGGATTGGATTTTTGCACCTATAATAGTGGACAGGCCTTATCTCATGTGATATCGTTTGCGGTAGCATTATTTCTACCCCAAAGGAGCAAACCGATGGAAACAAGCCAACTGCGGGAATTCATTTCTCGCAGCCTGTCGCACCGAGTAACAAAAATCATCGATCGCCCCACGAATGCATGCGAAAACTTTGTCGAAGGATTCGTCCTCGAAACCAATGGCAAAGTGACCAACGAACTGCTGCTCATCCTTTTCCAGCGCTTCTATACCGGCGCCCGCATAACCCCGATCAGCGAAATCTTCAACTGGATCTCGCGCAAGGACAAACCGACATTACTCATCACCATCACAAACTTGAGCGACTCTCCGCATGGTTCAAAACATTTCGGCGGGACGACCGAGAATGGCGCAATCGGTTTCGAAATTACGCAACATCCATCACTCAAACAGTGGCTAGTCGAGCGGCACGATCCCAATGTGCGAACCTGCCCGATCTGCGGAAATCCCTTGGCCGACCTCAAACAAGAACATCGGGGGAAACCGCTTATCGGATGCATGTCCTGCAACCAATCGTTTGTTTCATCCGGGGCCGATGGCCGAGGATTTGAATGGATATTCGAAGTCAAACCCTGGTCCCTCATGTCCCACGTCTGATCCACGACGAGCTCCGTCGAACCCAAGGCACCTGCCCACCAGGTGCCTTTATTTTTTCTCGAGCTCCAAACAGACGGAGTTGATGCAATACCGCTTGCCGCCTTTTTCTTGCGGGCCGTCATCAAAAACATGGCCAAGGTGTGCGCCGCAGGTTTTGCAAATCACTTCGGTGCGATGCATGCCGTGGCTCGTGTCGTCGCGCAGTTCCACTTTCTCGAGATTTGCCGGCTCGGTGAAACTCGGCCAACCAGTCCCTGAATCAAATTTTGTATCGGAAGAAAAAAGTTCCGTGCCACAAATCGCACATTTGTACATTCCCTTTTCATGATTATTCCAATACTTGCCGGTGAACGCCGGTTCGGTGCCGCCTTTGCGGGCAATTTCATATAATTCTTTTGAAAGCTCTTCGTCTTTTTTCATGATTTTTTAATATTTTTTATGGCGCACGAATTTTATAACGCCTCTGTTATTTTGAATGCGCCTTGAGCAGTTCCGCGAATTTCTCCTGCAATTTTTCGACCTTGGGCTCGATGATCACTTGGCAGTACGGCGCGGAGCGGTTGTTTTTAAAGTAATTGCGATGATAATCTTCGGCAGGATAAAACGCATCGGGCGAGAGCGGTGTTACCTCGGTCACGATCGGCTTGCCGCCGGGATCGCTCGCCGCAAGTTCTTTAATGAATTTTAGAGCTTCGGTTTTTTGCGCAGCGTTCGTATAAAACACCGCCGAACGATACTGCGTGCCGACGTCATTCCCCTGCCGGTTGAGCGTTGTTGGATCATGGGTGGCGAAAAAAACTGTTAAAAGATCATGAAAAGAAATTTGCGCCGGATCAAATTCTATGCGTATCACTTCCGCGTGGCCCGTGGATCCGGTGCACACCTGCTCATAGCTCGGATTTTTCACCGTGCCGCCCGCATAGCCGGGCATCACGGAAATCACGCCGCGCAGTTCGCTAAAAACGGCTTCCGTGCACCAGAAGCATCCTCCCCCAAAAATTGCAATCTCGGTTTTTTCGGACATACAACAAGTCTACCACGGACCGTCGCCGCCCTTTGCAACTATTAATTGCCGTGATGAGCGTCGAAAAGCGTTCCGTGTTGCCACGGCACGCCGAATTCCGGCAACAACCATCGATCGAGACCGATCCAGCCGGCGGTGCGCCACGCAAGAATCAAAAATATTTCCAACAGGAGCAGGAGCGGGTTCACGCTCAATGCGCCGGCAAAAAGGTAATTGACATTCATGAACGCGCCGAAGAATGACGCGATGCCCGTGAATACGCCGAGGATGAGTGCGGCGCCAACGGCGAGTTCGCCGAATGAAACGAGATTGGCAAAGAACATCGCGTGCGGGAGCACCACCGCGGAAAGAAACGCCGCGTACCATCCGGCGACGTTTGGATGCGCGCCGGTCGTCTGCTGAAGCGCGCCGTTCAGAAATCCTTTGAGCGCGGCGCCAGCCTGCGGCCCTGCCCATGCCGGGCTCACAATCTTATCCCACCCGGCAACCAGCCATTCGTAGCCGACGTACAAACGGACGACAAGCCACAACCATCCCATGCGCGTATCGGCAAAAAGGAAGCGGGCTGCTTTCGGCTCGGGTATTTCAATGATTGATTTTGATGCCATTACTCTTTAGTATAGCAAACGCTATTGCAACTCCGGGATGCTCACGCGGAACGAACTGCCCTTCCCTTCGCCCGGCGATTCGGCCCATAGTTTGCCGCCGTGCGCTTCGGCAATTTTGCGCGCGATATACAGCCCCAAGCCAGTTCCGAGAATTTGCTTTTTGACGCGTTCGTCGCGGATGAATTCCTCAAAAAGATGTGGCGCAAGATCCGGCGAAAAACCGACGCCGGAATCGGAGACGGCGACCGTCGCCGTCGGCATCTGCCCCGGAGCCGCCGGCGTTTCCGTGAGGTCGATGTGGACGAAACCGCTCGGCGTATATTTGATGGCGTTGTCCGCCAGATTCTGAATGACTTGCTTGAGCTTTTCCGCGTCGGCATTCACCGGAACTTCGTGGTCGGGCGCATTGAACTTGAATTCCAATTTCTTGGTTTCCGCGAGGCCTCGCAGGAGCTCAAAAACGTCATTCACGATTTTCTTGAGATCGACGCGCGCCATCTGGTATTCCATCTTGCCTTCGTCGACCTTGCGCATATCGAGCAGCGTGTTGATGAGGCCGATGAGACTATTCGCCGATTCGCCCATCTTCCCTACTGTTTCCTTGATCTTATCCGGCACCGGGCCGTACGACCCTCCAACAATAAGCGTGCCGAATCCTTTGATGGCCGCGAGCGGCGATCGGATTTGATGCGACGCGAGCGAAAGCAATTCGCTCTTGAAATGCGAGAGCTCTTCGAGCTGCTCTTTCTGTCCTTCGATCTGCTTGTTCAATCGCTCAAGTTCTTCGCGCTGTTCAACCTCGCGCCGAACGCTTTGAATGAGCAAAACGCAGAAAATGAGCGTGAGCGTGAAAACGCCGACCCGCAAAAGGAGTTCGGCGATGCTTTGCGAAATGATGACCTGGAGCAGCGTCGCCACGGCGAGCACGAACGAAAGGATCTCCGTCGAGATGATTTTGGTGTTTAATAAATGGTAGCGGGAAACTGCGTAGAACGTAAACGCCACAAACGGGAGCAGGAAGATCGCGCCGTAGGGAATAAATTGGGTGTTGTTGAAAAATGCCGGCAAAATGAAATTGAACGTCATGAGCAGCACGAAGGTGGCCGCCATGCCTCCCATGACGAATGCAAATTGGCGCTTCCGTTCGGCCGCCGCCCTGACGGTTTTCCGGATAAGCAGGACAACGCCTCCGGCGACCAAAAGCAAAATCAACAAGGCGACGAAAGGAATCGCCGGACCGTTTTGAACCTGCACCAGCGTTCCATTGGGCGACACCTTGGCAATGCCCGAAAAGACGTACGGCGAAAGCGTGAAGAGCGACGCGATCGCGGTTATGGGCACGAGGCCGTAGGTGAACCATCGCCTGAATGAAAACGTTTCTTCCGGAAACACGAGCGCAAACTGGAAGAATGAAAACGAATGCCACACGCCGAGGAACAAGACGCACCGCAAAACCCAGAATGAAAGTTCGGGCGTATGAACCTGATATTGGATATAATTGACGACGCTCCATAAAACGCTGAAGAGCGCGAAGAGTAAAAATGCTTTGTTCGTGACGCTCTTGCGATTATTAAAATAAATAACAAAACCTAAAATTGCGATTGCAGCAACCGCAATGCCGACGGAAACCAGGTTGAGGTTGGTGAGAGAATTCATGTCAGGAAAACGACTTCCGGCGCCCGTCGTGAACTCCGCGCACTCGGTTCACCATCGTAGCCAATCCGGAAAAGCGCCGGAATGACATTTGATCCGCCGCCGAATATCGAGTGTATTACGCCATATTCACGCCGTATGAGCTCGTGGTGCCTTTCTTGAAATAGAGCGCCGCCGCCCGTCACGCGCTCGTATAAAAAGTTGACGCCGGTTTGAAGATGAAAGCTGAGGCCGGCCGCCGTTGCCTTGAGCCATACGCGCTCAATAACTCTGCCGACGGAAAGGAAATCCTTGTCGTTATTGCTGCACATGACGGCGCCGTACAAACCGCATGCGGCATATCCTTTCGCGTTCCCCTTTGCAATGCCGCGGGCGGCGCCAAAACGGTTTGCAAATTTCATGAAGTGCCAGCTCCGGAACAACCGCAGCGCCGCTGCCTGCGGAGGAGCAAGCTCCATGGTTTTCAGGAATAATCCCGACTTCTTTGCTCGCTCCTCGCGTTCGGTCCACACGAGTTCCTCAAAAAACAGCTGGTGCAACTTCGGGTCGGCGAACATGACTGCTTCGTTCGCGCTTGCCGCAACCGCAAGCTGCTCAATCTGGTTCCGCTCCTCCGTGAATCTGAGCGTAATACCCGGATTGCCGACTTCGCCCACGGACGCCTGGAGGTCGCGCACCGTCTGTGGATCGATGGCGCGGGTTTCATACGGCTTGCGATTGGTCGCGCGCTTTGCGATCGCATCAAAAAGCGGCTGCGGTTCTTCATGATTTTCCTGAAACGCCATTTTCGCAACAAGATTCGGCTGGTTGGGATCGGAAAATTCATCAATGACGGGATCAAACCCGTAATGGCGGGCGGCAATCGCCATATTTTCAATGAGGGCTCCGTTTGCAAGGATGGTCCCCCGGTTCCGGAAGTTCAGCACGGGATGATCCCGCTCCGGAATCATAAAAACGGAAATCACGCCGTTTGAAACTTCAAAACGCCACGGCTGGGAATTGCCTCCCGACGGCGCCAAAACTCCGGCCTCCAGAATTTTCCGCACGACATCCTGGACGATCATAATTACAGTATAGCAAAGGCGCTACACCGCGAATCCGATGCGGCGCAAGTATTCCTTGCGCTCTTCGTCGCGACGGGCAGCAACCTCCGGCATATTCCAATCCGGGTCAAAGATGGAATCCAGATTCACCTCAAGCTTGCCTGTTTTGAGCGGCGCCTTGGTGGCGATGCGTTTTATCACGTAGGCCGTCGCGACGCCGGCGAGCGTCGCGGCATCGCCGAGCTGGGGCCATGAATACAAGCTTCTCCCGACTTCTGAAACGGAATGCAGCATGCGCGCCTGGACGGCGTCGACGCCGGCAATTTTTGTCGCTAATTTCGGCAATTCCTGCGGTGGAAACTTTTGGAACTCC
>DATKNI010000021.1:0-82302 GCA_035541415.1 Minisyncoccota bacterium
AGGACATGGAGAAGCAGGGCAAGGACATCAAAAAGCTAGGTTTTCTCGAGGCGTTGGACGAGTTCGAACGTCGTGCCGTTCCCCGTATTGCAAAGCTCGCAGAATGGCTTACCGTAAAAAAGAAATGCTCAAACTATTAGATAAACAACCCACATATTTCCTCTACTGCCGGAAATCGACCGACGAGAACGATCGGCAGATTTTGAGCTTGGAATCGCAGATGGACGAGGCGGCCAAGCGGTTCGGCGATTTGAAGATCATAAAATTGCCGCCGGAGTCGGTGAGCGCCTTCGAGCCGAAGAAGCGGCCGATTTTTGCCGACATGGTGAGCCGCATCAGGAAAGGCGAAGCGCAGGGCATCATCGCGTGGCACCCCGACCGCCTTTCAAGAAATCCGATTGACGCGGCGGAGATCATCTACCTTTTGGATATCGGCAAGATCAAGGACCTCAAATTCTGCACCTATTCCTTCGACAATTCGCCGGAGGGGAAAATGATGCTGCAGATCACGCTCTCGCAATCAAAATATTCATCCGACAAATTGAGCACCGACGTGAAGCGCGGGATGAGCCGGAAGGCCGATCAGGGCTGGCGTCCGAGCCGGGCACCCTTGGGCTACCTGAACAGCAAGACGAAACTGAAAGGCGAGCAGGACATCTCGCCCGATCCGATGCGGTTTGGGATGGTGAAGCAGCTCCTGAACCATATGCTCACGGGCAATTATACCGCGCCCGCGCTTTTGGCTATCGCCGACAAGGTTGGCCTCACGATGCCCATGACGAAAGGGCGTGAGCCGAGGAAATTGCATTTGAGCGAGATCTACCGCATCTTGAGCAACCCCTTCTATTACGGCTGGTACGAGTGGCCGAAAGGGAGCGGCAACTGGGCCAAGGGCAAGCACGCGCCGATGATTACCGAGGACCAGTTCGACCGCATCCAGGGATTCTTGGGCCGGCCGACCCAAGCAAGGCCGCACAACAAGCAGTTCGCTTTCACGGGACTCATGAAATGCGGCTCGTGCGGTTGCGCCATCACCGCCGAGGAGAAATTCAAATACCAGAAAAATGGCAACGTCCACCGTTACGTCTACTATCGCTGCACGAGAAAGCGCGATAAGGATTGCCCCGAGAAGGCGGTTGAGCTCAAAGAGTTCAACAAACAGATCGACGCCGTGATCCGCAACCTCACCGTTTCCGAGAAGTTCAAGGATTGGGCGATCAAGTATCTGTATTTCTTGCGGAAGGAGGAGGCAGCCAATTACAAAACGAAATTCGAGGAGAACCAGCGGCAGCTCGCGATGGTGAACGAGCATCTGGATGCTTTGCTGTTCAAATATTCCTCGCCGGAGAACCGTGATGGCGAGTTCATCAATGCGGAGGAGTTCGTGCGGATGAAATCGGCGTTGCTCAAAGAGAAATCCCGATTGGAGGATGAGCTCAATGCCCAAGGCAAAGAGAAGGAGGAGTGGCTTGAGATGAGCGAGCGGACGTTCAATTTTGCTCGTTATGCGGGGATCTGGTTCGAGAAGGGAAGCGACGATATCCGCCGCGCCATTTTCGCCTGTCTTGGTTCGAGCCTGATCCTTTCCGACCAGAAGATAGCGATTTCATTACGAAAACCGTTCGAAATGATCTTTGAGAGGCTGCCGCAGGCGCAAACCGAGTTCGCAAGGTTAGAGCCCGTCGAGATGCAAGCAAACACTACGCAATTCTTCACTTGCCTACAGCAACTTCCTATTTGGAGCGGGTAACGGGAATCGAACCCGTATCTCAACCTTGGGAAGGTCGCGTTCTACCACTGAACCATACCCGCTTGTCCAGCCGCTGGGCTGGGCAATATATAAAAGAGTAGCGCATCGCGGAACGTTTGCAAATTATAGGGAGATGTAGTTGCACGGTATTGGCGTAGGACAAAGTTCAGGTCGTGGGAAACGAGGATGACTGTCATTCCGTAGGTACCCTCGAGCCGATGAAAGAGCTCGCGAAAAGACTTGCATTTTCCTGATTTTGTGGTAAAAATCAGGCTGTAGCACTCGCACCTTAACAAAATTTTTTTGGGCTCTTTTACATTTTATTCAAAAGAGTCGCAAAAAATAAATAAAAGTTTTCTATGGTTAGTACAATAAAACAATTTGCTGCGGCAAGCGCTCTTGCGTTGATCATGATTATCGCAGGCACGTCTCACGCGGCATTTGCGAGTCACATCGCAGTCGCGCACGCGGATGATCAAACATCCTCAAGTTCCGTGGTGAGTTCGGCGACGAGCTCGATCTCGGTAACCAGTTCGAGCGCGGCATCGAGTTCCAGCACGGGCACTGACGATGGTTCGGCCGTAAGCGCGGCATCATCGACGGCGGCCGGCGCAGGGATCGCTGATGCGACAAGCAGCGCATCGACAACCGTAACGACGATCACGACCACGACGGACACGTCCGTGTCGGGAACGACCGTCGTCGCGGCAGCCGCATTTGCGGCGTCGAGCATCTCGCCTGATTGCGCCACATCAACGCAGAAGGCAAATCTTTCGATCGTAAAATCGGTCGACGAGAAAAATCCGGGTGAAGGAGGCACGATCCATTTCACAATCGATGTCTCGAATGCCGGTCCGAATGCGGCAACCAACGTCGTTGTGAACGATACGTGGCCGAGCGGCATCACGTTTGTGAGCGCCGTCGCGTCACAAGGTTCATTCGACCCGGTTACCCATGTATGGAATGTCGGCAAGGTGGCGAACGGCGCCTCGGCGTATCTCTCGCTTGCGGTGACGGTTGATCAAGGAACGGCAGGCAAGAAGATTGTCAACAAGGCGTCGGTCCATGGCGCAGAGACGGATCCGAACACCTCGAACAATACGAGTGAGGCATCGTTTACCGTTTGCCCCAAGGAAACGCCCGTGGCAGATGTTTCTGTCACAAAACTCGTGAGCAAAGCCACTCCGGCGGAAGGCGACACGATCACGTACGTCGTGAAGGTCGCGAATGCCGGCCCGGACAAAGCTCTCGACGTTGTCGCATCCGACACGCTTCCTGCGGGTCTCGACCTGGTTGGGGCAACGACCTCAGCCGGCGTCTACTCGACGTCCACGGGAATGTGGACGGTGGGCGATCTTCCCGCGAATGCAACGGCCACGCTCATGGTTACCGCAACGGTGAAGACGGGCACGGCCGGAAAAACGATCGTGAACAGCGTTCAGGTGAAGGAGAATTCGGGCGAAACCGACCCGAATCTCGGCAATAACTCAGACTGCGCCACTATTAAAGTGCAGCCCAAGGTCGTCAATAAAGACGAAGCTGACATTGCCGTCGTGAAAACGGTGGACAATACGAACCCGGCTGCGGGAGCTACGGTGAAATACACGATCACTGCTTCTGCGCTTGGTCCGTCAACCTCGACCGGCGTCGTCGCAACGGATACGTTGCCAGCCGGTCTCACGTTCGTTTCGGCAACCGCGACCCAGGGCACGTATGCGAGCTCGACCGGAGCCTGGACCATCGGCACGATGGCACCGAGCTCCACGGCGAAGCTCGTCATCATGGCCTCGGTGAACACGGGAACTGACGGGACGACGATCACGAATACCGCAACAATCACCGAATCGACGAGCACCGTTGACCAGAACCTCTCGAACAACAGTTCGTCGGTTGCGATCACGGTGCAATCGAACAATGGTGGCGGTGGCGGAGGCGGCAATCCGGATGCAGACATTTCGATTGCCAAAACAGTTGACAACAAGAACCCGAATGTTGGCGACACGGTGAGCTATACGGTCACCGTGACCGACCTCGGACCTTCAACCTCGACCGGCGTTGTCGCAACCGACCCGTTGCCAGCGGGACTCACATTCGTTTCCGCGACAACTTCGAAAGGATCGTACACGAGTTCAACGGGCGCGTGGACGGTGGGTACATTGTCCCTCAACGCGACCGCGACGCTTACGATCGCTGCAACGGTGAACTCGGGAACGGCGGGAACATCGATCACGAACACCGCGACGGTTGCTGAATCCGCGTCGGTTAATGACACGAATTCGAACAACAACACCGCAAGCACCACAATCACGGTGGCAGGCGGCGGAGGAGGTGGCGGTTCGACCACAGACCTCGCGATTACAAAGACGGTTGACAACACGAGTCCCGCGGCAGGTGACACGGTGAACTACACGATCACGGTGACCGCCGGGGGCAACGCAACGTCATCCCTTGTGCTTGTGAGCGATGCTCTGCCAAATGGCATCACGGTTGCCTCGATGACTGCTTCCACGGGAACGGTCACCGACGGCGGCACGGTAACGTGGGATAAATTCGATTTGGCTCCGAACGCGACAGCGACCCTCGTCATCTCGGCGGTTGTCGGCGCGGATCAAGCGGGCCAGACGATCACGAACACGGCGACGGTGACGTCGACCCTCGGTTCATTCGTTGACAGCAATCCCGCCAACAATTCTTCCTCAGTTTCGTTCACGGTTCAGACTCCGGTTTGTACGGTGAACTGCGGCGGAGGGGGAGGCGGAGGCGGTGGTGGCGGCGGTTCAACGCCGACGGCTGAAATCGCCGTTGCCAAAACCGTTGACAACGCAACCCCGAATCCTGGCGACACGATCCATTACACGATCACCGTTTCGGCGCTCGGCCCCTCGGCTTCACTCGGAGTCGTAGCAACCGACACCGTACCGGCAGGCATCACCTTCGTTTCGGCAAGCACGTCGATGGGAACGTATGCGAGCTCCACGGGAACGTGGACGATCGGAACGCTCTCAAACGGCCAGAACGCAACCCTTGCTATCACGGCAACCGTGAATCCGGGAACGGCTGGTCAGACGATCACGAACACCGCGGTTGTCGGCGAGTCGACGAGCGTCAACAATCCGAATACGAGCAATGATACTGCTTCAGCTACGATAACCGTGGCTGGCGGCGGCAATGGCGGTGGTGGCGGCAGTGGGGGAGGAGGTGGCGGTGGTGGCGGTGGCGGCGGCCAGGTTCTCGGCTCAAGCACGAGCACGGGCGGCGGCCAAATCCTCGGCGCAAGCTGCGGTCTCTATCTCACGCAGTACATCCACCCCGTTCGCAAGTATCTGAACGATCCAGGAGAGGTGAAGAAGTTGCAGATCTTCCTTAACGAGAACGTTGGGGCGAATCTGCCGATCACCGGTTACTATGGCCAAAAGACCATAGCGGCCGTGGATCAATTCCAAGTGAAATATCACACGGAAGTGCTCCTGCCATGGCTCCCATACGGACTTCAGACCCAGTTCACGCCGACGGATTATGTCTACAAGACGACCCAGCGGTGGATCAACTTGGTCATGTGTCCGGCGCTCAACCTTCAGACTCCTCAGCTCCCGTAAGCGAAATATCTGCCGAACGCAGATAAAAGTACGGCGAGAGGAACTGCAAGAAGCAAGGAACCAGCAAAGGCCCCGATTCTGTCGGGGCTTTTGCGTTGAAAGGGATTATTAAAATTCAATTAAATTGCTGAACCCTTGCGCCATATATGTCGGTATGGTATAATATTTTCAATGAAAAAAGTGCGCGTGAAGAAGCATCGAATCAAGAAGTATCTCATTCCCCATGAGGAAAATGACTTCATGCCGAAATTGCTTCGGCCGAAGTTCGTTGCTTTTGTCTGCATGATCATGATCGCCGGGGAAATCGCTTTTCTTCTCGGCGCAACGTATGTAGCGCCGCGTTCAAAACTTTTCGGCATTATCCTCACGAACGCTCTCGTTGACCAGACCAACGAAAGCCGCACGGCAAACGGTGTGCCCGCGCTCCACGAGAATGCAACGCTCGATGCGGCGGCCCAGCTCAAAGCGAACGACATGGTGAAGAATAATTATTTTGCGCACACAAGCCCGGCCGGCCTCACGCCGTGGTATTGGTTTGACCAGGTTGGATACAATTTTAATTACGCCGGCGAAAATCTCGCCGTGAATTTTTCCGATTCAGAGGATGTGACGAGCGCTTGGATGAATTCTCCGGAACATCGCGAAAATATTTTGAACGCCAATTATTCTGATATTGGTATGGCGACGGCGCAGGGGATGTTCCAGGGACATCCGGCAACGTATGTCGTGGAACTTTTTGGCACCCAGGCGCCAGTTGCCGTGGCGAACGGAATTCCGGGTATCTCATCCGCGCAAGCTGCGACACAGCTTGCACCAACTTCGACTGCGACAACGACGGCAGTAAAACCAAAACCCAAGCCAATCACAAAACCGATTGCCACCGCGACGACGTCCACGGTTGCGGTCACGACGACTTCAGTCGCATCATCCGGTGCGAGTTCGATCGTCTTGCCGAATATCGCCTCAGAGACTGAATCAACCACGGAACACGCGACGAGCGTGACGCTTGGATTTGTTTCGTCCGACAACAACGCGCCGACCGTCCGGCAATCGAATATCTTCCAGGAGGCGCTCGCCGATCCGCGCAAGCTTGCGAATGACGTTTATCTCGTCTTGATGGGAATCTTCTTTGTCGCGCTCATGCTGAACATTTTCATTAAAATTCGCATCCAGTATCCCAAGCTCATCATCGGCGGCATCCTCGTGATCGTCGTTGCCGGCTTGGCCGTGATGCTCAACCAGAGCATGGCAGCGCATATCGCGATTTTGTAAACAGGCATTATGAGGCGCGGGAAATCCCTGCGCCTTTAGCTTTTTTACGGCCGCGCTGTACAATAGATGCACATGGCTGGCTCCACAACCGAACTTATTAAAGGGAAGCTCGACATCGTCGATTTTTTGCGAGGATATCTCACGCTCACGCCCGCTGGCAGGAATTTCAAGGCGCTGTGCCCGTTCCACCATGAAAAGACGCCGTCGTTTATGGTTTCGCCCGACCGGCAGACGTGGCATTGTTTTGGCTGCGGCTTGGGAGGCGACGTTTTCACCTTCATTATGAAGTATGAAAATCTGGAGTTCACCGAAGCGATGCGCATGCTTGCCGAAAAAGCCGGCGTGGAGTTGCGGCACGAAAATCCGGCGGAGTACCGCTATAGCGGCTTGCTCTACGATCTGAACGATCAGGCAAAAAATTATTACCGCAAGATGCTCGCCGCGGCGCCGGTCGCGAAGAAATATTTGGACGAGCGGGGTTTGAGCGCGGAAACGATCGACACGTTCGAAATCGGCTGGGCGCCCAATGAGCCGGAAGGCTTGTCGATGTATTTATTGAACAACGGAACGGCGCCGCAGGACCTCATCCAAGCGGGGCTCTCCATCAAAACAGAACGCGGCCTGATGCTTGACCGGTTCCGCGGCCGCATCATGTTCCCGATCCATAATCACGTCGGCAAAGTCGTCGGTTTCACCGGGCGCATTCTCCCGCAGCTCGACAAAGGCGACATGGGCAAATACATCAACAGCCCCGAAACGCCGATTTTCCAAAAATCAAAATTGCTGTATGGATTCTGGAAGAGCAAAGACGCCATTCGAGAAGCGAAGGTCGCCGTCCTCATGGAGGGCCAGATGGATTTTCTGATGAGCTATCAATCCGGCGTGAAAAACGTCATCGCAAGTTCCGGCACGGCGCTCACCGCTGACCATCTGCACGTGGTGCACCGCCTCGCGGAAGAAATTGTTTTGTGTTTCGATAGCGACATTGCCGGCGCCGATGCCGCCGAGCGCGCGATTGACCTCGCCGAAGCGGGGGACTTTACGGTGAAGATCGCCACCTTCAAGGAATTCAAAGATGCCGCCGACGCCGCAAAAGCGAATCCGGAAAACGTTGCAAAGACAATCGCCGCAGCCGTTCCCGCGCCGGAATTCTATTTTGCAAAATACCTGCCGAACGATAATAACGAGCTCAAAACGCGCGACGGTTTGCACAAGCTTCGGGCGGTGCTCGCCAAATTGAAAAATCTCGCAAGTCCGGTTGAGCGGAGTTTTTGGCTTGCGGAACTTTCGAACCGCACCGCGATCGACGAGCGGGTCCTCCGGGAGGAATCGGCAAAGGCAAACCCGTCCGGCATCCCGGCGGCGAAGCGGTCGGGAGAACAGGATGAGGAAATCGCCAAGCGGCATGTTTCGCGGCAGGACCGCTTGTGCGAGCAGCTCCTCGTCGCCGCATTCGCAAAAAATGATTTTTCCTTGGCGGAGGATTGCCTCCCGTATTTCAAACCGGCACAAAAAGAAGTGTTCAGGCTCTTGAAGAGCGGCAAAAAGAAAAGCGAAGATCCTTCGCTCGACCAGGCGATCGACCTCGTGATCCTCGGGGGTTCGAGCGAACTTACGGACGACGAGATCGCCGCCCTCAAAGCCGAGCTTGCGAAGGAATATTATAAAGAGCGCCGGCAGATCCTCGCGACCGCAATCAAGAACGCCGAGGCAAAAGGGAACGACGCCGAACTCAAAGCCGCGCTCGAAGAACTGAAAAACCTTCCGGCGATAAGCGAGTGAACTCGGTGAGGCCTTGCATTTTTGTAACAAATACTGAATAATAAGGTATCAATAAATGTCCCCGAAACGCGCGCAGTCCCGGAAGCCGAAGGCGAAAAAAGTGAAAACTATGGCCAAGAATCCTAAAACTTCCAAAAAGAAGCTTATTAAATCCGGTTCAAAAAAGTCCTCGGGGAAGGCTATCAAATCAAAAGCAGCCAAAGGAAAGAAGAGCAGCAAGCCGCTCACCAAGCTCGAGAAGAGCATCAAGGCGAGCGCCCGCGAAATCAATGAGCTCATTGAGCGCGGCCGCCCTCGCGGCTTTGTGACCGACAACGAGATTCTCTATTATTTCCCGAAGATCGAGGACAACGTTGAATTATTGGATGAAATCTATGACCGCTTGGAAAAAGCGGGCATTAAAGTTATCGAGACGAGCGCCCTCATCGACTTTTCAAAAGACGAAGACGACCGCAACTTTGACGACTCGATGGCATTCGAAGGCGATGTGCCGGATGCCGTCCAGATGTACCTGAAGGAAATCGGCAAGACGCCGCTCCTTTCAAAAGACGAAGAGCGCGATCTCGCAAAGCGCGCCGAGAAAGGGGACGAAGAGGCCCGCCAGCGGTTGATGAAGGCAAACTTGCGCCTCGTGGTTTCGATCGCAAAGCGCTACGTGAACCGCACGCCGCACCTTTCCATCCTCGATCTGATCCAGGAAGGCAATATTGGTTTGTCCCGCGCGGTCGAAAAATTCGACTACCGCCGCGGATTCAAATTTTCAACCTACGCAACCTGGTGGATCCGCCAGGCGATCACGCGCGCATTGGCCGACCAGTCGCGCACGGTCCGCATCCCGGTCCACATGGTGGAAACGATTTCAAAATATACGCAGGTGCGCCGCCAGCTTATTCAGGAGCTTGGCCGCGATCCGCTCGCAGAAGAAATCGCCGCCGAAATGGGCATCGATGTAGACAAGGTGCGCCATATCCAAAAGATTTCCCAGGAAGTGCTGTCGATCGAAACGCCGATCGGCGACGAAGAAGATTCAACCTTGTCAGATTTCATTCCGGACGAAAAGAACGCCACGCCGTCCCAGCTCACGGCGCGCGCGATGCTCCGCGACCTCATCAAGGAAATCATGATCGACCTCACCGAACGCGAACAGCAGATCTTGAAGATGCGTTTCGGCCTGGACGACGGCATCAGTCACACGCTCGAAGAAGTGGGCAAGGCATTCGGCGTCACGCGCGAACGCATCCGCCAGATCGAAGCCAAGGCTTTGGAGAAGATCCGCGAACACGGGAAAGCCCCGGCTCTCGAAGGATTCGAAAATATTTCATAAACCGTCGGCGAAAAAGAAAGGCCCAGATCATTCTGCGCCTTTTTTGATGAATATTTTTTCCTGCAGGTGGGCGAGTACGCCTATCCCCAGTGCGGCTGCTTCCGGATGCTGGACGCGATAGCAGATCTCTGCGATGCAGACCGGACACGTTGCCGCCGCCCCTTCGTCATCTTCTCGGGCGATGGTGATGGTGCACGTTTTTCCGCAGATCGACTGCGCGCCGACGCAAAAATGGATTTCTTCGGAATGCTCGGCTTCGGTGCAGAGGGTTATGCCTTTCGGCAGTTTTTGGAATACGATTGCCTCCGGCGAGGAGGGAATCTTATGGATCTTCATTGATCGTCCCTCATCGTAACTATTGAAACTATACGGATGAGAGATAGAGAAAAGTTAAAGGGCTTATTTTTCCATGGGTTTCCGGCGTAATCAACGCCAATCCGCTTCCGCGCGATGATCTCACGGCCTTGTACGGTTACGCCTCGACTTCGGTGATCATGATGGCGATTTCCCGGCCGCGCATGCGGTGCACCGCATATTTGCCGAGTAACTCGCGGGCGACGACGAGCGTGGGTCGCGCAAAGAAAGATTTTGTCAATATCTTTTTCATATTTTTTTCATTATAATCATTTGCATGATACCAGAAAAAGATTTGCCGCGGCTCAAAAAACGCTGGCAGAAAATTTCAAAAACATTAAGCAGGCTTTTCCCGAAGGCGCACATCGCGCTCAATTTTGGCAATCCGTGGGAACTCCTCGTCGCCGTCCAACTGTCGGCGCAGTGCACCGATAAAAAAGTGAACCAGGTGACGCCGGCGCTCTTCAAAAAATATCCAACGCTCGCGAGTTACGTGAAGGCGGGGAAGTCGGCAGCCGGCGTCAAAAATTTTGAGAACGCGATCCATGCATGCGGTTTCTACCGCGCAAAGACGCGCAACATTTTGGGTGCGGCACACTATGTGCAGAAAAATTATGACGGCGTCTTGCCAAAAACGATGGCGGAGATGACAAAAATTCCCGGCGTCGGCCGCAAGTCGGCGAATGTTATTTTGGGGAACGCCTATCATGTGGTGGAGGGGATTGCGGTTGATACGCACGTGATGCGCCTTTCGCAGGTGCTCGGCCTCACTAAAGAAAAGACGCCGGAAAAAATCGAGCAGGACCTCATGAAAATCATCCCCAAGAAAGACTGGTTCCGCGCGACCTACATGATCATCGACTACGGCCGCGCCTATTGCGTTGCCCGTCCGCACCGGCACGAACTCTGTCCGCTCACAAAAGTTCTCAAAACGGCCGCGTGACGAGGCTCGACAAGAGGCTCAGGATATGTGTTTTCAGGGCATATCCACAGCAGCGGGGACCAGCATGGTATAATGGATTGGTAAGTAATATTACAAAGAAGAGCCGTTTTCCGGTGAGGTCGGAGAGCGGTTTTTCTTTTGTCCGCCGAAACTTGACAAAGAATCATTTCTATGATAATATTCCATACAGCAATTTACATCGCATTCGTACAAAAATCCGCCCGAGGAGGCGCTTATGAGCAGACGTTTTGCAAGGATTATCTTTTCAATTGCATTTGTGATCGTGCTTGCTGGTTCGATCACAATGAGCGTGGGTCTGCGGGCGGAAGACGTCAATCATCCGCACGCTCGGTACGGCCTCATGTGCGTGCTGACCATCGTTGCGGTTTTCGTAGCGCTCGGCACGATTAACCGGGCTTTCTTTGCCAGCGGCAAACCGAAAGATCACGGCAAGCTGCCCGAGGATCTCAAGCACTACTAAGAGGCAGACGGTTGCGACGCCCCGAACTTCAGGTTCGGGGCTTTATTTTCTTTTGAATTGTGTTATAATGTTGCGAGTTAGTGCGCAAGCAATCCAGGAGACGGAGGTGATCCATGGAAGGATCAAACGATCTTGTAGCATTATTCAAGAAGTATTTTCGCCGCGACCCGCCGGAGTCTCCTGAAGAAATTAAGGAGACCCAGCCTCTCATCGACGAGTACCTTGGCCGCATTCACGGTGAATATGATTTTAGGTTGGCTCGGGCCGTTGCCAGGAAATTCGGTTACAAGACATATCCCAACCGGTTCCAGGATTACGTATTCAAAGTGAAAGGCGATTTGAGCGCAAGCAGTTTTGAGCGAGTGGAAAAATAACGAGGTTATATGCATCGGGGAGCGCTATGCTCCCCGATTTTTTGTATTTATATTTTGACCAAATGGTATGCGGAGGGTACTATAAGGAAAAGTGGCTTTGATACCCCTTAGGGTTTATACCCGAGGGGGATTCCAGCACTTGAGGGCAAAACATTAAATTTTCATTAATTTATCATGCCGAATCTCGAACTCATTTCAGAGAATAAGCCTGCAGGCGACCAACCGAAAGCGATTGCGGCGCTCGTTTCCGGCATCAAAAAAGGCTATCGGGACCAGACGCTCCTTGGCGTAACGGGCTCCGGCAAGACGTTCACGATGGCAAACGTGATCGCGGAGATCCAGAAACCAACGCTCGTCATTGCCCATAATAAGACATTGGCAGCCCAGCTCTGCAACGAATTCCGCGAATTATTTCCTAAAAATTCGGTTAACTATTTTGTCTCGTATTACGACTATTACCAGCCGGAGGCATACATCCCGTCGAGCGATACTTATATCGACAAGGAAGCGTTGATCAACGATGAAATCGATAAGCTGCGCCACGCGGCAACGACGGCGCTCCTCACGCGCAAAGACGTGATCATCGTCGCGTCGGTTTCGTGCATTTATGGTTTGGGCGCGCCGGACGTTTATCGCGCGAATATTTTCCATTTCAAAGTCGGCGACAAGATTGAACGAAAAGATTTCTCGCGCAAACTCGTTGAATTGCAGTTCAACCGCACGAATGCCGACCTCAAGCGCGGCACATACCGCCTGCGCGGAGAAAACTGGGAGATCATGCCCGCCGACCGAGAAATCATATATAACATCGAAGTCGTAGCCGGTACGATCGTGGCGATTTATGAAGTCGATCCGGTTGTCGGATTCCGTCCCGGAAGGACGCCGAGCATCCCCGATATCATTTTTGCGCCGGCGAAGCATTTCATCACCGAAGCGCCGGAACGCGAACGGGCGATCGCGCAGATACAAGACGAGCTCAAAGATCAGCTCGCAAAATTCGAAAAAGAAAAAAAGTTTTTGGAAGCAGAACGCCTCGAGCGCCGCACCAAATTCGACATCGCGATGATGCGCGAAGTGGGGTATTGCCACGGCATCGAAAACTATTCGCGCCATCTTTCCGGCCGCGCTGCGGGCGAACCGCCGGCGACGCTCCTCGATTATTTTCCGCATACGAGCGACGGCAAGCCGGACTTCCTTACGATCATCGACGAATCGCATATGACGATCCCGCAATTGCAGGGCATGTACAATGGCGACGCCGCGCGCAAGAAAACGCTCGTCGAATACGGGTTTCGCCTGCCGTCGGCAATCGATAATCGCCCATTGCGGTTTGAAGAATTCGAGGTGCGCATCGCGCAGACGATGTATACTTCCGCGACGCCGGGCCCCTATGAGCGCGAAGCGAGCGCTCCGCCGAACGGGCAGACCGTCGAGCAAATCATCCGTCCCACGGGCCTTGTGGATCCAAAGATCACGATGTCGCCGGCGCGCGGCCAAGTGGAAGATCTCATCCCGCGGATCGAAGAGCGCGTCACCAAAAAAGAGCGCGTCCTCGTGACGACGCTCACCAAACGCATGGCCGAGGACCTCTCGGCATTCCTTGAGGAAAGGAAGATCAAAGTCACGTATCTCCATAGCGACGTGAAAACGCTTGACCGCATCCGCATCCTCACCGAACTTCGCCGCGGCAAAGTTGACGTCCTCGTTGGCGTAAACCTTTTGCGCGAAGGCCTCGACCTTCCGGAAGTATCGCTCGTTGCCATTTTGGACGCCGATAAAGAAGGATTTTTGCGCAGCGAAGTTTCGCTCGTGCAGACGATCGGCCGCGCCGCCCGCAACGCGCAAGGCGAAGTCTTGATGTATGCCGACCAGATCACCGGCTCTATCGAGCGCGCCGTCAAGGAAACCGAGCGTCGCCGCAAGATCCAGCTCGCGTACAACAAGGAGCATGGCATCACGCCGACCACGATCATCAAGAAAATTTCCGACATCCTGCCGAACGTGGATGAAATTTTGAAGCTCGAAACCAAGCCAATTCCAAAATCCAAGACGGGCATGCAAAAGCTGATTGCTGAGAAGCAGCGCGAGATGCGCGAAGCCGCGAAAGCGCTCGATTTCGAGATGGCCGCGATCCTGCGGGATGAAATTAAGGAGCTGATGAAGAAGGCGGGGAAGTAGCGATGCATGATAAACTAAGACAATAACGATATGCACCATATGCGCCTTGCAACTGAATATTTCCAAAAAATCGCTAATGGCACGAAAGCAATAGAATGCCGTCTTTGGGATGAAAAAAGGCAGCAGTTAAAAGCGGGGGACGAGATTGAATTTTCCGATACTAACGACGAACAGAAAAAGGCGAAGACCAGAATTGTTGCATTGCATCGGGCTGCTTCTTTTGCAGAATTGCTCGATCAATTTCCCATTAATAAATTTGGAAGCGAGAGCAAGGAGCAAATGCTCGCTGCGCTTAAAAAGTTTTATTCCGACGAAGAAGAAAAGAAATTCGGTGTTGTTGGAATTGAGGTGAAACTTATATAAGAATCGACAACTCCCCAAAAACGTGATATTCTATCAGGAACGCGCCGCATGCGCGTTCTTATTATGTATGGCAAATGAAGTAATTCTCCGCTTCAACGATGTCTCTTTTGAGCATGGCCCCAAGAAACAGATCCTCCACGAGGCCTCTTTTTCCGTGCGCCGCGGGCAGAAGATAACGCTCATGGGCCAGAACGGGGCCGGGAAGACGACCATATTCCAGATGATCGCCGGCGCCATAAAGCCCGAAGCGGGGACGATTTCCATTGAAAACGGCCTTACAATGGCCCGAGCCCTCCAGGTGATACCGCGCTCGCACCTCGAATGGACCGTGCTCCAGTTTTTTGAAAGCGCGTTCCCGGGCAAGAAGGCATACGACATCGAGCCGCGCGTTAAGAAAGTTTTGGAAATTGTAAACCTTATGGCCCCGCTCGACCGCATGCTCAAATCATTCTCTGGCGGTCAACAAGCACGGCTGCTTCTCGCGCATGCGCTCATCCAGGATCCGGATGTCTTGCTTCTTGACGAACCGACGAATAACCTCGACAAGGCCGGCATCGAGCATCTCACCAAATTCATTATCGATTCCAAGAAAACCGTCATCGTCATTTCCCACGACGCAGATTTTTTGAATTCATTCACGCAGGGCGTTTTGTATCTCGATGTTCATACGCACATGGTGGAACAGTATACCGGCAACTATCTCGACGTGGTGAAGAACATCAGCGAACGCATTGAGCGCGAACGCATGAAGAACGTGCGCCTGCAAAAGGAAATCCAACACCGCAAAGACCAGGCAAGCTTCTTTGCGCAGAAAGGAGGCCATATGCGCGACGTTGCCCGCAAGATGAACGAGAAGATCGAGGAACTCGAAGAAGACGTTGTTGAGGTGCGCCGCGAAGACCGCACGATCCGCAGCTTTGCCATCCAGGTTCAAAAAGATTTGGAAGGACAGATCGTCAAGCTTGATTCTGTTTCGGTAATAAAAAATCACAAGCCGGTCGTGAAGAAAATCACGCCGATTATTCTCAAGAGAAAGGAGCGCCTGCATCTTGTCGGCCCGAACGGCATCGGCAAGACAACGTTTCTTGAGTTGCTTGCGAGCGGCCATGCAAAAGGCGAGCACGTGGCGAAGGGCGTGAAGATCGGCTATTACCGCCAGGATTTTTCCACGCTCGATTTTGATGCGACGGTCTGGGACACGTTAGCGGATGCGATGGAGGAAGGCGACCAGGATCGTTTGCGCTCAACGGCGGCCGGATTCCTCATTGACGCTGATGTGCTCCGCGCAAAAGTCGGCTCGCTTTCGGAAGGACAGAAGGGTTTGGTTGCATTCGCAAAGCTTTCGCTCGAGCGTCCGGGGCTTCTCATTCTCGACGAGCCGACGAATCACATCAATTTCCGGCACATTCCAGTCATTGCGCAGGCGCTCGACCGCTATGAAGGCGCGATGATCCTCGTAAGCCATGTTCCGGATTTTGTGAAGCAGATCAAGATCGATTACGCGCTCGACTTGGCCACGCTATAAAACTTTGGATTGATAGACGGTAAAAAAAGAACCCGGCGAAAATCGTCGGGTTCAACGTTGGGGTGCGCAGGTTAGCCTGCAAGTTTTTTTGCGAGCATGTTCACGCGCTTTGGGTTGAGTTCGGTAAACGAATTGCTGATGCCGCTCGCGACAAGAAAGCAGTCTGCGTACGGCATGTATTGTTCCACATTTTCCGGTGTGATGCCGCTCGCGATTGCGAGCGGGAAGGCGCCGATTGCTCCTTTCATTCGGCAAATCTTTTGCACGTCGGCCGCAATGCCGGTTGCGTCGCCGCTTGTTGTGACGACATCCATAAACGGCGTTGCGAGCCTGGCTGCCTTTGCCGGATCTTTGGAGAGCTTCTGATGTTTGAACGCTACCCCTCCAAAGTGAAGGCCGCGGTACTGGTTGCGTTGACGTTCTGCAAGGATTTCCCGGGCAACCCGTACGGACTGCTCGGGAGCATCGTCGATGCCTCCGTCGTCGCACCACACGCCATCCACGGTGTTTTGGTATTTGCCAAAGTTATTTATCGTCCGGAAAGTGCTGACGGGAGTAAGGTTGAGACAATTAATTCCGATCCAGAAGGCGGGATGCTTTTCCTTGGCCATCCGTTGCCAGTGGAAAAGAAATTGATAGGGTGTGTTATCGTGGTTGATAAGGAAAACGCCGTCAGCTCCTTCGCTGCGGGCGATGTCCACGTTGCGAAGCGCTTGCTCACTGTCTTTAACATGGATAACCGCAAACAGTGCGTGGCGTTTCTGAAAAACAGCTCGATATTCGGACATGCCGGCTCCTTGTTTTTACGATAAAATTTCTATCGGAACTATGCATCAATAAAAGAACGAAGTCAATCAACGGTTGGCAACGTTCTCGGCGGCATCCTTGTAACGGCAGGCGTGCTTGCAACGGTATTTATTAAATAAAAAGGCCCTCGCATAGTACTGCGAAGGCCTTTGGCGGCGGCGGCGACGATGAGAGAATTCAGGATTCGTTCATCATGCGTTCGGGTTCGGCGCTGTCCGGCGTTTGGTCCGGATCGCTCCCGTTGTTCTCCGGTTCCTTCATGAGATCGGCCAATCGTAACGATTGGGGGATTCGCGGTGATTTCTTGGTCCAGGAATTTCCAAAGATTGGGGCATTTGTGGCACTGAGCATGGGGCGGTCTCCTGCGCCAAATTGGCTGCTTGTATTATCTCTTAAAATTATAATTTTGTCAAATATTAAAAAATTTGGTACTATAATCCTCTATGTCGCTTTTATTCTCCTATCTGAAGAAATATAAGAAACTGCTTTTCCTGACGCTCGTGCTCGCCACGGTGAACACGGTTTTTTCGCTGGTCGATCCGCAGGTGTTCCGCATCATTATTGACGGCTATGTTTCAAAAATCGGATCCATCTCGCAGGCGGATTTCCTGCGGGGAGTCGGACTTTTGCTCCTCGCGTCGATCACGGCCGCGTTTATTTCGCGCGTCGCAAAAAACTTCCAGCAATATTATGAAAATGTGGTGACCCAGCGCGTGGGCACCGAGCTGTACGCCAAAAGCGTCGCACATTCATTCTCGCTGCCGTACAGCGTCTTTGAGGACCAGCGTTCGGGAGAGCTGCTGCAGAAATTGCAGAAAGCGCGGCTTGACAGCCAGCAGCTTATCCTCAGTTTCGTCGACATTGTTTTCGTGTCGCTCGTCGGCGTTGCCTTTGTGCTCGGATATGCTTTCTATGTCCACTGGCTCATCGGCCTCCTGTATTTCCTGATCATTCCGATCATGGGGACGGCGCTATTTTTCTTGGGGCGCAAAATCAAAGCGATCCAGCGGAATATCGTTGTTGAATCGGCGAATCTTGCCGGATCGACGACGGAAACCATCCGCAACGTGGAACTCGTGAAGAGTTTAGGATTGGAACGCCAGGAAACCAAGCGCTTGAACGAAGTGAACGACAAGGTGCTCCACCTCGAACTTTCCAAGCTGACGCTCATCCGCAAGCTGAGTTTTACGCAGGGCACGATCGTAAACGCAATGCGTTCCGCAATCTTGTTCTGCATGCTCTGGCTTATTTTCAGCGGCGCCATCTCGCTCGGCCAGTTCCTCACACTGTGGTTCTATTCGTTCTATATCTTCAATCCGCTCGGCGACATCGGCACCGTTGCCGCGCAATACCAGGAGGCGAAGGGCAGCTTGGAGAAGCTCGAGGAAATCCTTTCTATCCCGTCGGAAAAGAAACCGGTTGATGCCAAGCGCGTCGATGCATTGAAGACGATCGAGTTCAGGAAGGCGACATTCAGCTACCAGGAAAATAATAATGCGGCGGTGAAGGATATTTCATTTACCATCAAAAGCGGAGAGACCGTCGCCTTTGCCGGCTATTCCGGATCGGGTAAAACTACACTCATCAAATTGCTCGTTGGATTGTATAAACCGACGAAAGGCTCGATTTCATTGAACGGCATTGATGGTTCAAAAGTTGATTATGACTATTTGCGCCGCAAGATCGGATACGTTTCGCAGGAGACCCAGCTTTTTGCCGGGACGCTCCGCGATAACCTGCTCTTCGTGAATCCGGCGGCAACCGACGAGGATTGCTGGGATGCTTTGAAGAGCGCTTCGGTCGTTGATATCGCGCATCGCGGCGGCAAGGGCCTCGACACGCGCATCGGCGAAGGCGGCATCAAGATTTCGGGCGGCGAACGCCAGCGCCTTGCGATCGCCCGCGCGCTTCTCAGGAAGCCCGACCTCATCATCTTTGACGAAGCGACGTCGAGCCTCGATTCGATCACCGAAAAATCCATCACCGACACCATCAAGGAAATCGCGCAGACGCACCCCGATCTCATCACGGTCATGGTGGCGCACCGGCTTTCGACGATTGCCCACGCCGACACGATTTATGTTTTGCAGAAAGGCACTATCATCGAACACGGTTCCCACAACGAGCTCCTGCAAAATCGGGACGGCTTGTATTCGGCCCTCTGGAAAGAGCAGAGCGGAAGCGGGGAAGTCTGGGAGGCGCCGGTTTTTGCATAAATCGGATTATTAAATTATCATTAACCGGTAGCTGAAAGCACGACAGGTACCCCTATGAGCCGCGGCTCGGGGGCTCATTCGTTATGGAAAAACCTTCAAGATCGCAAAACCCGACCCAACCCCAAAACCATGCCAGCACACGACAAAATCATCATCAAGGGCGCCCGCGAGCACAATCTGAAAAATATCAATCTTGAGATCCCGCGCGACAAAATGGTTGTTTTTACGGGGCTTTCCGGCTCCGGAAAATCGAGCCTCGCATTCGACACCATTTTCGCCGAAGGCCAGCGCCGCTACATCGAATCATTGTCCGCCTACGCCCGGCAGTTTTTAGGCCGCCTCGATAAACCCGACGTAGACGACATCGAAGGATTGTCGCCGGCGATTTCGATCGACCAGAAGAGCCACTCTTCGAATCCGCGCTCGACCGTTGCGACGATCACCGAAATCTACGATTACCTCCGCGTGCTTTTTGCGCGCGCCGGAAAACCGTTCTGTCCGACCTGCGGCCGTGAAATCCAAAAGCTCACAAATGAAGAGATCGTTGATATTGCGATCGACATCGCAAAAGATAATAAAGACAAAAAGAATTTGGTGATCTTGGCTCCGGTCGTCCGCGGGCGCAAAGGGGAATACTACCAGATGCTCTACGATTTCTTGAATGCAGGATTTTCCGAAGTGCGCGTAGACGGCAAATATTATTCGCTCCGCGAGCGCGTGGAGCTCAGCCGCTACAAGACGCACAACATCGACCTCGTGGTCGACCGCATTCCGGCCGGCATGAACTTCAAAGAAAAAGACAACCGCTTGCGCCTCGCGGAAGCCATCGAGCATGCGCTCAAATACGGCAATGACGTGGTGACGGTGATCACCGACAAAGAAGTTTCGCTTTCGGCAAAGTTTACGTGCCCGCACGACGGGTTCTCGTTCCCGGAAATCGAACCGCGCCTTTTTTCATTCAACAGTCCGTACGGCGCCTGCCCCGAGTGCCACGGCTTGGGCACGAAAGATTTGTGGTCGGAAGAAATCTGCCCGGTGTGCCTGGGCAAGCGTTTGCGCGTGGAAAGCTTGAACGTCTTGATCGACGGCAAGAACATCAATTCCGTCGTTGCGTTTTCGATCGAAAACGCTTTTACGTTTTTTGAGACGATGAAGTTCAAGAGCGCCTCGATGGCCGAAGTCGCCGAAGCTCCGCTCCGCGAAATCAAATCGCGCCTGAAGTTCATGATGGACGTCGGTTTGGAATATCTGACGCTCGACCGCAAAGCAGGCACGCTCTCCGGCGGCGAAGCCCAGCGCATCCGGCTGGCATCGCAGATCGGCTCGCGCCTCGTGGGAACGCTCTACATTCTCGATGAGCCGACGATCGGCCTCCATCAGCGCGACAATGCCAAGCTCATCAAAACGCTCCAAGACTTGCGCGATTTGGGCAATACGATCGTCGTCGTTGAGCACGACGAAGACACAATCCGCGCGGCGGATTATCTTGTGGACATCGGCCCGGCGGCCGGCGTGCATGGCGGGCATGTGGTGGCAAAAGGCCCGATTCCGGAAATATTAAAAGATTCTAAACAGAATTCGCTCACCTTGCAGTATCTTCGCGGCAAGCAGTTTATCGCCGTTCCCGACGAGCGCCGGAATGTGGATCCCAAGAAGCACGAATCGCTCAAGATTCGCGGCGCTCACGCGAACAACCTCAAGAACATCGACGTCGACATCCCGCTTCGCCGGCTTACCGCCGTGACGGGCGTTTCGGGTTCCGGAAAATCGAGCCTCGTGTACGACGTGCTCTACAAGCAGGTTGCCGACAAGCTGAACCATGCCAACTATAAAGCTGGCGGCGTAAAGCAGATTCTTGGCATGGAATATATTAATCGCATCATCAACATCGACCAGTCGGCAATCGGCCGCACGCCGCGTTCGAATCCGGCGACGTACGTCGGCGCGTGGACGCACATCCGTGACCTCTTTGCCTCGACCGAAGATGCCCGCGTGCGCGGCTACAAGCCGGGACGCTTCAGCTTTAACGTTCCCGGAGGCCGGTGCGAAAACTGCGAGGGCCACGGCACGATCGCCATCGAAATGCACTTCTTGCCGACGGTGTACGTGACCTGCGACATCTGCAAGGGAAAGCGCTTCGACCGCGAAACGCTCGAAGTGGAATATAAAGGAAAAAATATTTATGACATTTTGCGGATGACGATCGAGGAAGCCGTGAAGTTTTTTGAGGACATCCCATGGCTCCATGAAAAGTTAACCATTTTGGAGGAGGTCGGTTTGGGATATCTCGAGCTTGGACAATCGGCGACGACTTTGAGCGGCGGCGAAGCCCAGCGCATCAAGCTTTCCGCCGAACTCGGAAAACGCGACACGCGCCGTACGTTGTATCTTCTCGATGAGCCGACCACCGGCTTGCATTTTGCGGATGTCGACCAGCTCATCAAAGTTTTGCAGCGCCTCGTTGATCGCGGCAATACGATCGTCGTCATTGAACATAATCTTGACGTCATCAAGACCGCCGACTGGATCATTGACCTCGGCCCGGAAGGCGGCGAGCGCGGCGGCAGGGTGATCGTGGCGGGGACGCCCGAACAGGTCGCCCGCAAAGCAGGCAGCTTTACCGGGCAATATCTGAGGAAGGTGCTGCAGCGCTAGCGGCGGCGATTGGCATATAATAGATACATGCCCCATATCATCGACAATAAAATTTACCATGACGGTCGTGAGATCGCCTGGATCGACGGCAAGCAGATAAAGACCGATTCGGGCAACCAGGTGCTCGGCTATATCGGCACGGAGCACGTGTACGACGCCAAGAATAACCGGATTGCCTACATCGAGAACGACGCCCTCCATTTTGAAAACGGCGAGCCGAGCGTGTCGCTCGAAAAAGTTAACCAGGAGATCCAGGGCACGTATCCGCTCAACGTGAAGTGCGCCGTGTACGTGCTCGTCGAGTACTGATGTTAAAAAAAGATTATAAAAAACTTCCCGATACGCCCGGCGTCTACATCATGAAAAACGCCGCGGGCGAGATTCTTTACGTCGGCAAAGCGGGGAACCTGCGCCGGCGCGTTTCGAGTTATTTCGAACGCCCGCACGATGTCCGCATCGAACGGCTCGTCTCGCGCATCGTGAGCATCGACTTCAAGCAGACGGATACGGCGCTCGAGGCACTCATCTTGGAAGCCGAGCTCATCAAAAAACACGCGCCGCCGTTCAACGTGCGCGAGAAGGACGATAAGAGCTTTTTGTACGTCGAGATCACCAAAGAAAAATTCCCGCGCGTTCTTTTAGTGCGCGGACAGGATCCCGCGGCGGGGAAGCGGTACGGTCCGTTCACGTCGGCGTCGAGCGCCCGCGAAGCGCTCCGGATCCTTCGCCGCATTTTCCCGTGGAATTCGCATGATCCCGAAGACATCGGCAGGCTCAAGCGCCCGTGCTTCAATTTTGAAATCGGCTTGTGTCCCGGAACCTGCGTGGGAGCCGTGACGCGCGAGGAATATCAAAAAACGATCGACCGCCTCAAATTATTTTTTGACGGAAAAAAGAAAAAAGTATTGCAGTCGTTCGAAAAAGACATGCGCGCGGCAAGCAAGGCGCTCGACTTCGAGAAAGCGGAAAAACTGCGGCGCCAGATGTTCGCCTTGCGGCACATCCGCGAGACTGCGCTCATTGCGAGCGGTGATTCGCTGCCGATCGATCCGGAGGCGGAATCGCCGCACGGCGGCGCGGATGGCGAGGCGTACCGCATCGAGGGGTATGACATCTCGAATATTTCAGGCACGGACGCCGTTGGCTCCATGGTCGTATTTGAAGACGGCGAACCGAACAAGAACGAATACCGCAAATTTAAGATTAAAAGCATTTTCCAGCCGAACGACGTCGGCATGCTCACGGAAGTTCTCGAACGGCGCTTCCACCGGCACGCGATCGATATAAAAGGAAAAGAACTTAGCGCCATAAAACGCGACGCGTGGCGGCTGCCGAACCTCATTTTGATCGACGGGGGCGTCGCGCAGGCGAACGCGGCAAAAAAAGTTTTGCTGCGCGCCGGTTTGCGCATCCCCATTCTCGGCATTGCAAAAGGGCCCGAACGGAAACGCAACGACATTATCGGCGCAATTCCCAAAGGCGTAACGAAGGAAACGCTCATCCGCGTGCGCAACGAAGCGCATCGCTTTGCGATCGGATATCACAAAGCCCTTCGGGGACGAAGGGCTTTGGGCTGACGCACGGACTTTCTTAGTTGGTCACCGTAAACACCGGGCTCACGAGAGGCGGCAGATTATTGCCGTCGAATGATAAGCGGATTTTGTACGTTCCCGGAACGAGTTCTTTCTTGAGGGGGCTGTAGCGGGAAAGCGCATATTCGCGCGTGTCCCAACTGTAGGAGGTTTGTCCGGTTCCCGTTTCGGAAAGGATTGTGCCGACAAAATTTCCTTTGGCATCAAGAAGATCGATGACGCCCGTGATGTTGCCGGCTTTGTCCCAGCTGATCGAGTTTGATGCGCCGATTTTCCATTGACCATTTGCGGCCGGCGCAATGAGATGAATGACGAAGGGGGGATTCCGGCGTACCGTGGTGCCGGTGTGCGAGCCCGACGTGCCGTTCGTTCCGGCGGTGGTCGAGGCCCCGGGCGTTCCGGTCGCGTTATCGGTCGAAGCGGTCACCGCGGTCGAAGACGACGAGGGATTCGAAGCCGATTTTTTTGCGCCGCCGTAGACGAGGATTATTGCAACTGCGACAACGATAATGAGCGCCACGGCAACCGCTTTGCCGGTATTGCTTATTTTGTCCATAATGAAAGTTATACCATGAATGCCCGCTTCCAACAATATATTCTTCCATCGCTCAAAAAAGGGGCGATCGGCGTTTTGCCCACGGATACGATCTATGGCATTGTGGGATCGGCGCTCAACAAAAAAGCCATTGAGCGGATTTACCGTTTGCGAAAGCGCAGTCCCAAGAAGCCGGTCATCGTCCTCATCGGCTCATTGCATGATGTTAAAAAATTCGGAGTCGCCCTTTCCCCGGATATTAAAAAAACATTAAGCACGGTGTGGCCTAATCAGGTGAGCGTGATTTTGCCCGTCGGCACCGCGTCCGCGCGAAGAAAATTTTCATATCTCCACCGGGGGACGAACGCGATCGCGTTCCGCCTGCCAAAGCCGCTCTGGCTGCGGCAGCTGCTCACGGCAAGCGGCCCGCTTGCCGCACCAAGCGCGAATGTTGAAGGCGAACCGCCGGCAAAGACCATAAAAGAGGCCAAGGGATATTTCGGCGACCGCGTGGATTTCTATGTTGACGCCGGAAAGCGCGTTTCCGAGCCGTCAACGCTCGTCGGCGTGGAAGGCGGAAAACTGAGCGTTATCCGCACGGGAGCCGTTCGCGTAAAAACCGCGTGATATAATTTTTATATGTTGGCCGACGAGATCAAACAATTCTTCCACGGGGAGGTGGCGGAGGATTCCGCTACGATTGAAACATTCAGCCGCGACTATTCGGTTTTTAAGGTAAAGCCGCAGCTCGTGGTTTTTCCGAAAGACGTTGACGACGTCAAGAACCTGGTGAAGTTCGTTTCAAAAAAGAAGGCCGAAGGCGTGGACATCTCGATCACGGGCCGCTCGGCGGGCACCGACATGACGGGCGGGCCGCTCAACCAGGGGATCATCGTTTCATTCACCAAATATTTCAATCATGTAAAGGAGATCCACGAGTCGACGACGAGCGCCGACGAAGCATATGCCGTCGTCGAACCCGGCGTTTACTTCCGGGATTTTGAAAAGCAGATCACGCCGAAAGGCCTTTTGTATCCCTCATATCCCGCATCAAAGGAATTGTGCGCTTTGGGCGGCATCGTAAACAATAATTCCGGCGGCGAGAAGACATTGCGCTATGGCAAAACGGAGGACTACGTCCGCGAGCTTGATGTTGTGTTGAGCGACGGCAATGAATACACGATCAAGCCGCTCGAGGGCGGCGCGCTCCGGGCCAAACTCAACGAGCCTGGTTTTGAAGGCGACATCTATCGCAAGGTATACGACCTCGTCGATAAAAATTACGACGTCATCAAGAAAGCAAAGCCCGACGTCTCAAAAAATTCCGCAGGGTATTATCTCTGGAACGTGTGGGACAAGAAAGTGTTTGATCTCACGAAGCTCATCGTCGGATCGCAGGGGACGCTCGCGATGCTCGCAAGCGCAAAGCTCGGCTTGGTGCGCCTCAAAAAACATTCGCGGCTGTGCGTTATTTTCCTCAAAGACCTCGGTCCCGTGGCGGATCTCGTCGTCGAAGTTCTCAAGTTTCATCCCGAGAGCATTGAATCCTATGACGATAAGACCATGCAGGTTGCCGTGAAATTCTGGTGGCAGATTCTGAAGTCCATGAAGGGCGGCGTCTTCAAGCTTGGCTGGCAGTTCATTCCGGAAATGTGGATGGTGGCGACGGGCGGCATGCCAAAAATGATCCTGCTCGTGGAGCTTACGGGCGATGACGAGAAAGAGCTCGTCGCCAAGCTCATGCAGCTTGCGAGCGACGTGCGTGTTTTTGCAAAAACACATCCGGGCATCCAGGTGAATCCGCTCCACAACGAAGGCGACGAAGAGAAATATTGGACGATCCGCCGCCAGAGCTTTGCCTTGCTCCACAACAACACCACCGGCAAAGATACCGCGCCCTTCATTGACGACTTTTGCGTGAAGCCGGAGTTCCTGCCGGAGTTCATGCCGAAGCTGAATGCGATTCTTGATAACTACAAGAAGGACCTCATTTATACGATTACGGGCCATCCTGGCAACGGCAATTTTCACATCATCCCGCTCATGGACCTCAAAGACCCGCGGGTGCGGCGCTTGATCCCCGAAATTTCAGAAAAAGTTTACCGGCTCGTGTTCCAATATCACGGGACGATCACGGCCGAGCATAATGACGGCCTGATCCGCACGCCGTATCTCGAAGAGATGTACGGCCCGGAGATCGAAGGGTTCTTTAAGGAGGTAAAAAACATTTTTGACCCGCAAAACATTTTCAACCCCGGGAAAAAAGTAGGCGGCAACCTCAAATACAGCGTGGATCACATCACGCCGACGCACTGGTAGCAGCTTTGATGGCGGAGGCGGGATTTCCGTGGTATCCTGATGAAAATTATCCTCCCATGCGCCAGTCAGAGCTTTTCACGCGTACCCAAAAATCAGCCCCAAAGGACGAGGTGGCGCTTAACGCCCAACTTCTCTCGCGAGGCGGTTTTATTTATAAGAATTCGGCTGGCGTATATTCGTTTTTGCCGCTCGGTTTCCGCGTTTTAGAAAAAATTAAGAATATTATTCGCGAGGAAATGAATGCCGTCGGCGGCCAGGAGCTCATCATGGCGGCGCTTCATGACAAGCATTATCTGCAGGCGAGCGGGCGCTGGGACGTCGACGTCGTCTATAAGGTCATCGACGGAACGGCCAACGACGGCGACAAGGCGAGGGAGCCGTCGTTCAATATCAGTTGGACGCACGAAGAGATCATTGCCGAGATTGCAACCAAATACGTCAGTTCATACAAAGACCTTCCGTTTGCCGCGTACCAGATTCAGACCAAGTTCCGCCACGAACCGCGCGCAAAATCCGGCTTGCTCCGCGGCCGCGAATTTTTAATGAAAGATATGTACAGCTTCCACGCGAGCGAGAAGGATTTGATGGAATATTATGATCGCGTCGGCAAGGCGTATAAGAAAGTTTTTGATCGGTGCGGCCTCAAGGCGCATTACACCCTCGCCGCGGGCGGCGAATTCACGATGAGCAACACGCACGAGTTCCAGGTCATCTCCGACGTGGGGGAAGACGCGATTTATGTTTGCGAGAAATGCGGCTACGCGGAAAATTCCGAAATTTCCAAACTCAAAAAAGGCGCGAAGTGCCCAACATGCGGCGGCGCAATGCAAGAAGAAAAATCGATCGAAGTCGGCAACATTTTCCCGCTGGGCACAAAATATTCCAAGGCATTCGGGTTGCAGTTCACCGACGAGAAAGGCAAGAAGCAGGACGTCGTGATGGGCTCCTACGGCATCGGCGTCACGCGCCTCATGGGCACGATCGTTGAGCTTTTCCACGACGATCATGGTATACTATGGCCGGAGTCGGTGGCTCCATTCACGACGCACCTTTTGGCCTTGAATGACGCCGACGCGAGCGATGCGTATGAGGCTTTACGCCGCGAAAACATTGATGTACTCTATGACGATAGAGCGATGTCTGCGGGCGAAAAGTTCGCGGAGTCGGATCTTATCGGCATCCCGTGGCGCATCGTGGCGAGCCCCAAGCTCGGCCCGGGCGTCCTCGAAGTGAAGCGCCGCGGCGAAAAGGAGGCGAGAACCTTAAAGCTCGAGGAAGCAGTCCGTTTCGTAAGCTCCCATTAGGGCTTCCGGCCGGGCAGGCACGAATAATGTTTTCTCCACGGTAATAATAATTATTAAGTTTTCATTAAATTTTTCGGATGGCAATCTTCGATTCAATCTTCAAAGATATCGGCATTGACCTCGGAACGGCCAACTCGCTCATCTATGTAAAAGGGAAAGGAATCCTGGTTAACGAACCTTCGGTTGCGGCAATCAATACCAAAACGAACCATGTGCTTGCGGTCGGCGACGAAGCAAAGAAAATGCTCGGGCGCGTCCCGCCGCACATCAACGTCGTCCGTCCGCTCGTGAACGGCGTAATTTCCGATTTTGAAATGACGGAAGAAATGCTCCGCCATTTGCTCATGCGCCCCAAGGCGAGTCCGGTCGTTTCATACCGCCGGGCGATCCTTGCCATACCGAACAACCTCACGGAAGTCGAGCGCAAATCCGTCGAGGACGCGGCAATCAATGCCGGCGTCTCCAAGGTGTATCTCGTTGAATCGCCGACCGCAGCGGCGCTCGGCGCCGGCCTCCCAATCGAGCTCCCGTCGGCGAGCCTCATCATTGACATCGGTGGCGGCACGACGGACATCGCCGTGATCTCCATGGGCGGCACGGTGGTCTCCCGGACGCTCAAAGTTGCCGGCGACCGCTTTAACGAAGACATCATGCGGTTTGTGCGCGACGAATTCCACCTTGCGATCGGCGAGCCGACGGCAGAATTCGCAAAGATCGCCGTGGGTTCCGCGATGCCGCTCGACGAGCGCATGGAAGTGCCGATCCGCGGCCGCGACCTTTCGACTGGCTTGCCGCTCGAGATCATCATGAAGAATAACCACGTCCGCATGGCGCTTTCCAAATCACTCCGCCAGATCATCGATTCGGTTCATGAAGTGATCGAAGAGACGCCGCCGGAACTTGCGGGCGACGTTTTGCGCCAGGGGATCATGCTCTGCGGAGGCGGAGCGCTCCTGCGCGGCCTCGACGAACTCATCGAGAAGGAAACGAATGTGGCCGTCCATGTGGCCGACGACCCGCTCACGTGCGTGGCGCGCGGTTTGGGTCAGATCGTGGACAATCTCGAAGAGCATCGCGAGCTGCTCGACAACCCTCTGAAGCCGCTCTCGATCAATTTATAATTTTTTAACCTTTCCCGTGACTCCTCGCAGGTCTCATCGATGGATTCTCGGAATCCTCATTATTTTTCTCGTTGCCGCAATCCTTTTTGCGCCCTCGTACGGTTGGAAGCTCCGGGATTTGGTGAGTCCGCGCGAGAATGCGGTTGCCGGCCAGACGGGGCCGAACGCAGACGACCCGAATCTTGTTGCCGAAAACGACGCCCTGAAGGCCCAGCTCGCGACGTATCAAACGATTTCGGCGGAGCTGCCGAACGATAATTCGCACTACATCCGCGCCATGGTATATTCGCGGTACCCGTTTAATTTCAAAAATCAGATTCTCGTGAGCGCCGGCGCGCAGGATGGCGTGTCATCCGGAACGGCAGTGTTGTTCCAGGGAATGCTGCTCGGCCGCATCATCCAAATTTTTCCGCACGAGGCGATCGTCCAGACCGTGCTCGACAGCGGTTTTGAAATGCCGGTGCGCGTGAGTTCGTCGGGCTACGACGGACTCTTCATGGGGGGAGCGTCTCCCAAGGTTGGCTCAATTGCAAAAACCGCGGCGCTCCAAACCGGAGACGTGGTGTATGCCGCGGCATCCGGCCTGCCGTACGGATTGCCGCTCGGAACAGTGACGGCGACCAGCACGTCGGCCGACAGTTTATTTACCGAAGCGGCGATTGGGTTTCCCTACGACATGAATGCGGTCCAAACGGTCCTTATTGCGCAGACTCCATGATGAGATTCCTTCTGGCATGTCTTTTCCTCGCGCTTGCTTTTGTCTTGCAGTTTTGGTTTGCGTCGATCGGCATTTCCATCAATTTTATTTTTACGGCGCTCATCGCGTTTGCATTTCTTTTTGATTTCTGGGATGTGCTCTTTTTTATTCTCGCCGCGATCTTCGTCGTGAATTGGCAGCCGGCGATGAGCTGGGAGATGTTCATCCTCGCCGCAATCCCGTTTGCGGCGTATCTCCTGCACAACTATTCGACGTGGGAGGCGTGGGTGGCGAACCTCGCTTGCATCGTGATCGGGCTTCTTATCCTCTATATTGCCATTGCGCCGCGGTTCTTCACGGCGAATCTCGGCGTATTCTTCGTTGACCTTTTTGGATGCCTTATCTTTGGATCCATTGTTTTCGGCGCGCTCAACCGGCGCGAAGGGCGATAGCGGCTGTTCGATCGCCAACCGCCATCACGCGGGACGCCCGCGTTTTTCATAATTTTTTAACGTGGTAAAATAGGCGTACCAGCATGCCTCGCCGCGCACGAAAATACGACAACCTCGCTTTCGAAGATTCGATAAGCGACGACTGGGGCCACGACCTCACGATGGTCGAGGTTCCGCTCGGCAACAAGCCGCTGTGGATTCTCGGCGTCGTGGTTGCCGCCGTGAGCCTCGTCATCATCGGCCGCGTGATTTTTTTGAATGCTTCAAACCGCTATTATGCGGCCCGCGCCGCGGCGAACGTCGCGCAATCCAATGAAACGCCGGCGCCGCGCGGCATCATCTATGACCGCGAAGGCGCGCCGCTCGTTGCGAACCAAGCCGTTTTCGCGGCATACTTCGACCCGCACGCGTTTATCGCAAACCAAGCCGCTCAGTCGGGGACCGTGCAAGCGGTTCAGTCCATCTTCGGCGTATCGTCCGACACGCTGTGGTCGATGATCCATGAAAGCGAAAACCAAGATTTTGCCACCCCCATCGTCCTTTCGGACAACCTCACCCAGAACCAGCTCGTCAATGTCCAGGCGGTGAATATCAATTTCCCGGCAATCAAGCTGAGGAGCGATTTCAAGCGGACGTATCCGAACGGGCCGATTTTCTCGTCGGTCGTCGGCTACATCGGCCACGTGACGCAAACCGACCTTCAGAATAATCAAAATCTTACCGCCCAAGATTTCGTCGGGAAAGCGGGCGTCGAAAAAGAATACGACAGCACGCTCGAAGGCGTTCCCGGCGTGAACGTGCAATTCAAAAATGCGCAGGGGCAGGTGCTCCGCACCGAACAGCAATCAAATGCGGAAATCGGGCAGTCGGTTACGCTTACGATCGATGGAGGGTTGCAGAGCGTGCTGTACGCGCGTCTTGCGAGCGGCCTTCGCTCGCTCGGCCGGCACGTTGGCCTCGGCCTCGCCATTGATCCGCAGAACGGGCAAGTGCTCGCGCTCGTCAATCTTCCGGGATACGACAACAATGTTTTTTCAAACGCAGCATCGAACACGCTCGCGATCAAAGGCCTGCTCACGTCTTCCGATCGGCCGCTTTTCGACCGCGTCGTTTCTGGCAATTACAACCCCGGTTCAACGATCAAACCGCTCGACGGCGTCGCCATCATCAAAGACGGCATCGTTGATCCGTCGCGGCAGATCTTCTCGAACGGTTTCCTCATGGTGCCGAACCCCTACAACTCATCGACGCCCACAAAATATGCCGATTGGCGCTACCAGGGGAATGTGAATCTCGCATCCGCGCTCGCGCAGTCGTCCGACGTTTATTTTTACGTAACGGTTGGCGGCTCGCCGGTTTCGACGCCGATGCTGAACGACCCGAGCGACTATGGCATCACGGGGCTCGGCATCACCGCGCTCAATGCCTGGTGGCAGAAGTTCGGACTTGGCAAAGAAACCGGGATCGATCTTCCCGGCGAAGCGGATGGATTTTTGCCGACGCCGCAATGGAAGCAGGAGAAGTTGGGAACGCCGTGGCTCCTTGGCGACACGTACAACGTCGCGATCGGCCAGGGCGATTTGCTCGTCACGCCGCTCCAGCTTTTGAGCTACATCGGCGCCATTGCGAACGGCGGAACGCTCTACCGGCCGTACGTAAACGCGAGCTCCACGCCGGCCGTGAACGGCGACCTCACGGCGCTTCTGCCGGAGATCAGGGACGTGCAGGAGGGCATGGCGCTTGGGGTAACTTCGCCGCTCGGCACGGCGTATACTTTGCATGACCTGCCGTTTTCCATCTGCGCCAAAACCGGCAGCGCGCAGGTGCACGACAACTCGCAGGAAAACGCTTTGTTCGTAGGCTACGCCCCATGCAATAATCCGCGCATTGCCTTGCTCATCCTCATCGAAAATTCAAAACAAGGGAGTCTGAACGCAGTCCCTATCGCCAGGGATGTTTTGAATTGGTATTATCAGAATAGATTGGCGCCGAACGCAGGATTGGGCGCCACGACGACCACGCCATGAGTGAACTACGACAAGACATTATTTCAGGGGATTGGGTGATCCTCGCCCCGGGGCGCGCCGCTCGCCCGAAATTTTTGGACGAAAAGAAAAAAGCGCGCACGCCGTCGCCCAAGGCCGCGTGCCCTTTTGAAAACCTTGAGAAATCCGGCAACTGGCCGCCGATTTTGGTATATCCGGGCAAAGACCTTTTGAATAATAAATGGAAGATCGCGGTGATCCGCAACAAATATCCGGCGCTCATGCCGAGCAACGTGTGCTCCACGCCGACCGAACACGGCATGTACCACGGCATGACGGGCATCGGCGCGCACAACCTCATCATCACGCACGACCATTATAAAAACTTCGCGGATCTTGAGCCCGCGATGGCGGCAAAGCTCCTCGAGACCATTCAGACGTGCCACATGCTCGCGGCGGAAGACCGGTGCGCCGAATATGTTTCATCGTTTTTCAACTGGGGTCCTGGTTCCGGCGCATCAATCTGGCACCCGCATTATCAGGTGCTCGTTTTGCCGATGGTTCCTGCGCATACCGTCCATTCGCTCCGCGGCGCACACCGCTACTTCGAAAAGCATAAACGCTGCGTGCGGTGCGATATGATCAAGAGCGAGAAGAAGGAAAAGACGCGCATCATCGAGGAGAACAAATATGCCATCGCGTTCGCGCCCTATGCGTCCAAGCATCCGCTCGAAGTCGCGATCCTGCCCAAGAAGCACGAATCTTCGTTCCGCGGCGCCTCGAAGGCGGTCATTGCCGGAACGGCTGAACTTCTGCAATCCGTGATGAAGCGCATCAAAAAATATGCGAATGACCCCGATTTGAATTTCTTCGTGCATGACGCCCCGCTCACCCACGGCAACTACCGCCACCGAGACTACCGATACCATCACTGGCACATTGAAGTGATCCCGAAGATTTCGACGGCCGCCGGATTCGAGCTTTCCACGTGGATCGACATCAATACGGTTGACCCGGACCATGCCGCAGCAATTCTCCGCGGCAAGAAATAAGACATGAAAAATATATTAAAACATCGGACGGTGAGCGCGATTTTCTTGCTTGCCCTGCTTTTTGCGCTCGGCGGCGGCTTGTGGGCCTATTTTTCGCTCTCTGCCCTTGGCACGGGGCCTTTCATTTTGCATTTCAATGACATGTTCGGCATAACGTCGGTCGGTGATATCCAGCCGATCGCCGCGATGGCGGTTCTCGGCGTCGTTGTCGTCGTTATGAACTTCTTTATTGCGCTCGAACTTGAGGACCGGGATGGTTTCTTGGGCAAAATCGCCGCCATGGGGACCCTCGTTTTCGCCGTCTTGCTTTTTGTGGCGTTTGCGGCTATTATTAACGTCAATTGACCTATGGCAGATTTCGCAATCATCCAGACGGGCGGCAAGCAATACAAGGTTGTCGCCGGCCAAAAATTGAAGGTTGAAAAGCTCGACCCGAAAGGGGATACGGCTTCTTTCGACGTCTTGCTCCGCGTGACGGGAGACAAGGTTGAGATCGGCGCCCCGAAGCTTTCGGCTTCGGCGCAAGGACGCCTGGTCCGCGCGGTCCGTGGGGAGAAAAAGATCATCTTCAAATACCATTCCAAGACGCGGTTTCGCAAAAAGAAAGGGCATCGGCAGGATTACACCGAAATCGAAATCGTAAAAATATAAACAGCTCCGCAAGGAGCTGTTCCCGTTGCAAGACGCTTTGCGGCGGCCTATAGTAAATAGAGAAATTCCCCACGGAGGTATGCTGTGGATCACATTCGCTTTTTGATTCGCGAAGGCGTCAGTGCCGAAAGACTTCAGAACCTGCTTGAAATATTGAGCAGCCACGATGACATTGCGGCGGCGAGACGCACGTTCCCAGAAGCTACCGACGGCAACAAGCTTCGGGATTGCTTTGCCTGTCTCGAAGATGACCGCGACCACGAAGCTGTAATGCAACATCTCCGATCGATTCCCGAAATCGAGGATACGGAATACCGTCCCGACCGGGCGATCGACGGTAATCGATGGCGGCTCCTCATGGGCATGGATACATGACCATGGAGCGAGATCGAGAATCAGCCGCCGGCCTTCTGCCGGCGGCTTTTTTATGCGCGCCTCCAATAATGGTAAAATCTCTTTATGAGAAAAATATTGGCGGCAAATTGGAAAGAAAATCCAAAATCGGAACGGAAGGCGCTCGAACTTTTCAGGAGGACAAGCCATGGCGCGAACGGAAAGCGGGTATCGCTCATGTTCTGCCCGCCGTTCCTTTTTCTTGAAATGGTCGCCGGCGCCTTCAAGAAGCTCAAATTCAAAAAGAATATTTCGCTCGGCGCGCAAGACGTCTTTTGGGAAGAAGCCGGACCATATACCGGCGAGGTCGGTCCGCAGATGCTCAAGTCGCTCGGCGTTCGCCACTCGATCGTCGGCCATTCGGAGCGGAGGATATGGCTTCATGAAACGGATGCCATGATCAATAAGAAAATAAAAACGGCGCACCGCGACGGCATCGGAATCATCCTGTGCGTCGGCGAATCGCTTGCCATCCGCAAAAAGGGAAGCGCGGCCGCAAAGGCATTCATTAAATTGCAATTAAAAAAAGATCTTGCCGGGATTCCCGGAAAATCATTCAAAAAAGGTTCGCTCATCGTGGCGTATGAGCCGATATGGGCCATCGGGACCGGCCGTTCGGCGAAACCTCGCGATGCGGCAGACGTTATATCATCCATAAAGAAAGAGTTGGATGCGTTGGGCGTGAAGGGCGCTCCGGTGCTCTATGGGGGATCGGTCAATGCGAACAACGTTGCCGATTTTGTACAATTAGATGAGATTGACGGCGCCTTGGTTGGTGGTGCGAGTCTAAAGGCCGATGAGTTCAAAAAAATGATCACTGCGGTTGCAAAAGTTTCGAAATAAATTAATCACTACACGAATGGATAAAGGAAAATTATATTTTTGGATTTTGTTGGATATCGTTCTCGTGCTCATCATTGTTGGTGCGGTATTTTTCGGCGCTCCGGCGCTTATGGCTATGAAAGCTTCGTATCCGCCGGCGCGGGTGATCACCGTAAGCGCGCAGGGCAAGACGTCGGCGACTCCGGATCTCGCGGAAATTTCTTTCTCGGTGGTTACCCAGGGAACCAATCCCGATACGCTTACGCAAAATAATGTTGAAAAGATGAATGCCGTCCTCCAGTTCGTAAAGTCGGAGGGCATTTCGGCGAGCGACACCGCGACAACGGGATACGATCTTGAGCCCACCTATCAATACGACAAAAATTACAACCGCCAGTACATCATCGGCTATCAGTTGACGCAAACGGTGACGCTCAAAATCCACGACTTCACGAAGGTGGCCCCGGTCTTGGGCGGTCTCGCGCCGCTCGGCGTGAACCAGATCGGCGGCGTGAACTTTACGTTCAACGACCAGGATTCCTTGATCGGACCGGCCCGCGACCAGGCTATCGCAAAAGCAAAAACGAAGGCGCAGGAAATGGCGGCCGCTTCGGGCGCCACGCTCGGCCCCGTCGTGAACATTGCGGAAAGCGGAGTAATTCCGCCGCCGTACTACGATAAGCTCGCGTACGGCATGGGGAGCGCTTTGGCGGCTAACGTTCCAACCCCGAATATCCAGCCCGGCACGCAGGACATTACTGACACGGTGACAATCACGTACGCACTGCAATAAATCATCGCCATGAACCGAAAAGATTGGACAGCGATCCTCATCATTGGCGGCGGCGTCGGCTTGCTCATCCAGCCGATCCTCGCCAACAACATCCCGGCGCAATATCTGCCGTATCTCACGGCGCCCGCGCGCATCGGCATCTTTGTTTTCTTCCTGCTCTTTGCGCCGCTTGCGCTCGCGATAGCGCGGGCCGTGAGCCGTTGGATAAAAAGCTTATACCAATTCGCCGAGTTTGCAGCGGTGGGGACCCTGAACAGCTTTATCGACGTCGGCGTTCTCAATCTGGAAACGTTTTTCTACGGCGGCGTTGTCGGCACCGCGCTCTTCGCCGCATTCAAAGCGGTCTCATTCCTCTGCGCGACGACAAACAGTTTCCTTTGGAACAAATATTGGACGTTCAATTCCACGGAGAAGGCGACCGCCGGACAAGTGGGCGGATTTTATAGCATAGCGATCGTCGGCTGGGTGCTGAACGTCGGCGCGGCAACGTTCGTGAAAGCGATCGGTCCAGCCGACTCGCATGTGTGGGTGAATATCGTCGCTCCGGTTGCCGGCATCGCTGTTTCTTTTGCGTGGAACTTTATCGGTTACAAATATTGGGTTTTCAAGAAGAAGGAAACACTCCCGGCCGCCTAGGTCGTTCGGCGCTTGCAATTTTCCGAAAGCCCTGCTATAATAGGTTACGAATGAGTGTGAGTGTGCTTATTTATTAAAGAACACATTCCCTCCGTTCTATTTGACCAAAGAGGCCCCTCACGGGGCTTTTTTGGTTGCATTTTTCGGTTTTTGTACAACTCGCCTGCATAAAAATCTGGTATACTACTCATGGAGCAGCTGGAGAGCACTCGTTCAATATCAAATAGAACCGGAGGTCACCACAGCCGCTCCGCCCAGCACTTTGGGAGACGCACGAGTTTTGGGCGGAGCGGCCGTTTTTATTTCAATGGGAAAAACATTCCAGGAAGGAATTCCTCTCGCAAACTACAGCCATTACAAAATCGGCGGGCCAGCCCGTTATTTTTTTAATGCAACAACGGAACAAGAAATCGCGTGGGCGATCAAAGAAGCCAAAAAGCGCCGCGTCAACGTTTTCATTTTGGGCGGCGGCACCAATCTCTTGATGAGCGACCGCGGCTTTGACGGGCTCGTGATCCGCCCCGACGTGAGGACGCTCACGGCAAAGGGGACGACGGTGCGGGTGGGCGCCGGCGTTCTCATGGCCGACCTCCTTGATTTCACCGTGAAGAAATCGCTTGCCGGATTCGAATGGGCGGGCGGATTGCCGGGGACGCTCGGCGGCGCCGTGCGCGGAAACGCCGGGTGCTTCGGCGGGGAAATCAAAGACGCCATCGTCTCGGTGCGGAGCCTCGATACCAAAACCATGAAGATCATAAAGCGGTCGGCGAGGGCATGCCGATTTGCCTACCGCACGAGCATCTTCAAAGAAAAAAACGGGCGCGAAATTATTCTCGATGCCACGTTCAAGCTTGCAAAAGGCAATGCGCGCGCGATCGCAACGAGCATCAAGGAAAAAATCGCCTACCGCGCAAAGCACCATCCGCTGGAACATCCGAACATCGGCAGCACGTTCAAAAATATTCCTTTGCACGCGATCCATAAAAAGGGAAGCAAGGAATTTGCGGCGGCGATCGCGTCCGCAAAACTGGTCTTCCACGGCTCGGAATTTTCCGTGAAGATGGATCCGTTCCCGGTGATTTCCGCGGCGAAGCTCATCGGCGAAGCGGGCCTGCGCGGCGTGAGCTTCGGCGGCGCGATGATTTCGCCCAAGCATCCCAATTTCATCGTGAACGTCCTCGGCGCGAACGCGGAAGACGTGATGGTGCTCATCAATCTTGCGAAGACAAGAGTCGGGGAGCGATTTGGTGTAGAATTAGAAGAGGAGGTGCAGATCCTCTAGCAACGGCAGCCGGAATGCTCCGTACTATAAACCAACAAAAACCATGAAAATCAACATCACCAAAACAAGCGATTTGACCCCGTCCCTCATGACCTATATCGAAGACAAGCTCGGCGGCCTCGCCAAGTTCGTCAAGCATTTTGACGAAACCGGCGAAGCGGAAATCTGGCTTGAGATTTCGCGCACGACGGAGCACCACCGCAAAGGAAACGTATTCAAAGCGGCGGCCGACCTCCGGCTTCCCAAAAAAATTTTGCGCGCGGAAGAATATGCCGAAGACATTCGTGTGGCGATCGATCGCGCGCGCAATACGCTGCATCTCGAGATAGAAAAATACAAAACAAAATTGGAAAAGCCGCGCCGCGAGCAGAGAAAATAATTTTTCATCGAGCGATCGACTCGCGAGTTATCCACAGCACTCGCGAATTTTATTTTCTATACTGAATGTATAGGTAAATTTTCGAACTGCGAGGCCACGCGCCCGGTTTGAAAAAATAATTGGGGTGGTCGGCAACCCAATCAAATCAAAAATTAAAAAAACCGTCATGGCCAAGAAAAAGAAGGCTGCGAAGAAGCGCAAGACGACGAAGAAGAAAGCAAAGAAGTCGAAGCGCCGCAGATAGCATTGACTTGAAAATGTCCCGGAGCAATCCGGGACATTTTGTTTTTGCGGCTTCTCCAAAAGCTTGGAATGCGGTATAATATGCCCATGTTCGACGCCTTCAAAAAGATCTTTGCCGGCAACACGCTGGCCGCCTTGGAAAGCATGGTGGTCGAGATTAATGCACGCGAACCGGAGATCGAAAAGCTTGCCGATGCCGAATTGCACGAGCGGAGCGCCGCCCTCAAAGCGCGGCTTGCGCCGAAAGCCGAAGGTGAAGCGCCGGAGGCGTCGCTCGACGATATCCTGCCCGAAGCGTTTGCTCTCGTGCGGGAAGCGGCCCGCCGCACGCTCGGCCAGCGTCCGTTCGACGTCCAGCTCATGGGCGGCATCGCGCTCCACCAGGGGAAGGTCGCCGAAATGATGACGGGCGAAGGCAAAACGCTTTCCGCCGTCGCGCCGACGTATCTGAACGCGCTTACCGGCAAGGGCGCGCACGTCGTCACCGTGAACGAATATCTTGCGCGCCGCGACACCGTTTGGATGGGGCAGGTGTATCGCATGCTTGGCTTGAGCGTGGCGTGCATCGTCCCGGGCGCCGCCTTCCGGTATGATCCCGAATGGAAAGTTCCCGAAGAAGAAGAAAAGAGCGTCGAAAAAGAAGTTGATGCGACCGGCAGCTTTCTCGTTCAGCAGGACTTTCTCAAGCCGATCAGCCGCCGAGAAGCGTACCTGGCCGATATCACGTACGGCACCAACCATGAGTTCGGTTTTGACTATTTGCGCGACAACCTGGCGTATTCCGTCGAAGCCCAGGTCCAGCGCGGCCACCACTATGCGATCATCGACGAAGTCGACAGCATCTTGATCGACGAAGCGCGAACGCCGCTCATTATTGCGGCTCCCGACACCCAGTCGAGCGATTTTTACAAAACATTCGCGCGCGTAGCGTCGCACCTCGTGAAAGACGAGGACTACGACGTCGACGAAAAGCGCAAAAGCGTTTCGATCACGGATGCCGGCGTGGAAAAAGTGGAGACAATGATCGGCGTGCAGAACATCTATGCGCCCGAACATATCCGCCTCGTCCATTATCTCGAAGAAAGCGTGAAAGCGCACGCATTATTCCATCGCGACAAAGATTACGTCGTGAAGAACGACGAAGTGATCATCGTCGATGAATTCACCGGCCGATTGCTCATGGGGCGCCGCTACCAAGCCGGCCTCCACCAGGCGATCGAAGCAAAAGAAGGCGTCCGCGTGAAAGAGGAATCGCGCACGTATGGAAAAATTTCCATCCAAAATTATTTCCGCATGTATGCGAAGATCGGCGGCATGACGGGGACTGCCCAAACGTCGGCGGAAGAATTTTATAAGGTATACGACCTCGAGGTTGAAAGCATCCCGCCCAACCGTCCTTTGGCGCGCAAGGACATGAATGATCTCATCTATAAGAACGCTGCGGCGAAAATCAAAGCAATCGTGAAGGAAGTGCGCGAGCGCCAGCAAAACGGCCAGCCGGTATTGCTCGGCACAACGTCCATCGCAAAGAACGAAATCATTTCAGCCGCGCTCGCTGCGGATAACATCAAGCACGAAGTGCTGAACGCCAAGAATAACGAGCGCGAAGGCGCCATCATCGCGCAAGCCGGCCGGCTGGGAGCCGTCACGGTTGCGACGAACGTTGCCGGCCGCGGCGTGGACATTCTTCTCGGCGGCAATCCGCCCGACAAAGCGGAAGCCGAACAAGTTCGCGCCAAAGGCGGCTTGCACGTGATCGGCACGGATCGCCACGAAGCGCGGCGCATTGATAACCAGCTGCGCGGACGCGCCGGCCGCCAGGGCGACCCGGGCTCGTCGCAGTTCTTCCTTTCGCTCGAAGATGACCTCCTTCGCATTTTCGGCGGCGATCGCATCAAGAGCATGATGGAGCGCCTCGATCTGCCCGAAGACCAGCCGATCGAATTTGGGATGGTGACCAAGGCTGTCGCCCAGGCCCAGGAAAAGGTGGAAGGCGCGAACTTCGACCTTCGCAAGCACCTCCTCGATTACGATGACGTTCTCAATAAGCAGCGCGGCGCCATTTATAAAAAGCGCCAGGAGCTGCTCGGCATTATGAATAAAGAGGAGCTTGCAGGCATGATTCGGGATGCCGCGACGGCTTATTTTGATGGGGCGATTGCGCCGCAGATCGGCGAATCTGCCCCTGTGGATTATGGTGATGGCGGTGGCGGCAGCGATGGCGGCGGCAGTGAAAAGACTCCCTTGGGCCAGCAAAAATTGTATGGGGCGGCGCTCGTCCAAAAGATATTCCAGGACGCCCAGATCGTAAAACCCGAAGAGGCGTCGTCGCTTCAGTCAGAAGAAGATTTTCGGAAGGCGATTGATGAGCAGAGCGAGAAGGTTGCGGATCATCCGCTCGCAAAAAACCAGATGCTCGGCATCCTCGACATGCTGTGGATGACAAACCTCGAAGACCTCGACGCGGTCCAGGAGTCGGTTGGCTTGCGCGCCTACGGCCAGCGCGACCCGCTTGTTGAATACCGGCAGGAATCAAGCCGGCTCTTCAAGGCGTTTTGGAATAATTTTGACGCGTGGATTTTTATGAACATTTTCAAACTCCTCACGATGAATTCGTCGGCGGGGGTGGCGGCCGCTCCGGTTGTCGTTGCGAGCGGAACCGCGAATGCGGCGCACCACGACATCGGGCGCAATGATCGGTGCCCGTGCGGCAGCGGGAAGAAATGGAAGAAGTGCGGACTGCTGAATACGGCCGAACACCAGAAGAACATGGCGAGTGGCGGTCGCAAACACGAAGTCACTGGCGGATAGCATGGTTATTGGAATCACCGGGCATCCTGCATCAGGGAAAGATTCGGCGGCTGATTTTTTTGCCGCCAAAGGGTTCCAGACGCTTTCGGGTGGCAATGTCTTGCGTGAGATGATGCATCGTGAGGGGCTTTCCGTCGACCGGACGAGCATGCGCGAATTTACAAAGAGAATGCGCACGCAAAGAGGGAACGCATTCCCAGCCGAAGAAATCGCCAGCCAGATTACGGAACAAAACACCGTCATCTCGGGATTGAGAAATCTGGCAGAACTTGAGATTTTCCGCAAAAAATTCGGCAGTAATTTTATTTTGCTTGCCATAGATGCCGATGTAGAGGTGCGCTATGAGCGCGTGCTTGGGAGAAAGCGGGCGGGGGATGATCTCACGCTTGAGCGCTTCAAAGAAGAAGAAGACGCGGAACGCATGGAGCCGTCCGGAAGCCACGAAGTGGACCGCGTGATTGCCGTCGCGGACCACGTCATCAAAAACAACGGCACGAGGGAAGAATTTTTTGAGAAGCTCGGATTATTTTTGGAAAATATCCCGCGATAATTTTTTTGCGTCATAACTTCTGCATAACATGGGGATCTAATTCAGAGTTGGATTTTTTAAACGCGTTATTTGCTAGGAAAATCAAGTAGTAAAAAATTATCCACATGCTGTGGATTAGCGGCCTGGATTTTTTGACGAAACCTCGCGGCAGACGCTATCGTTATACCAAGCACGGTTGATTTCTGCCTTCAGATAACGCGGTATAACCCTGGTAACAAAAACCAGATCTGTGCGTACTTACTTATGGATCTCACCACTTTGAAGAAAGACAAGCTTACCCAGCTCGCCCTTAAAATGAAAAAGGGGGACCGCCGTGCGGCGTCGGAGCTTTACGACGATCTTATGCCCAAGGTTTTTGGGTTTCTCTTTACGAGGACCGGAAAACGCGAGATTGCCGAAGATCTCTCGCAGGACATCTTCGTGAAACTCGTGGAAAAGGTGGATAGTTTTGACGAAAAGCGGGGCAAGTTTACGGTGTGGTTCTGGCAGATGGTCCGTCACGTTTTGATCGACCATTACCGCCAAAAAAAGGAAACGCCATTCTCGGTGTTCGAGGAAGAGACCGTTGCCACGATGGCAATTACGGAATTCCCGGATTTCGACCATAAACTGCGCTATGAGCAGCTCAAGGATTTCCTGCGGACGCTCACCGACGACGAACGTCAGCTGTTTGAACTTCGCTATGTCGCAGAATTGCCGTACAAGGAGATCGCGACGATGCTCGAACGGTCCGAAGGGTCGCTCCGCGTGGCCGTCTTGCGCGTCAAAGAGAAAATTAAGAAAGAGTTCAGGCATCAGGAGATTTAATATTTTTTTAATAAATCCAGCTCTGGATTTACAACCATGAAAAACGATTTCAAAAAATTACTGCATCCAGACCGCGATTTTGCGGCGGAAGCCAAGGAGCGATACTTGGCTGCTTTTGATGCGCGCCACGGGACGCGGCCGGAAGCCGTTCGCCGCGCGCCGCACGCATGGGCCAAAGTTCTGATCGCCGCCGCCGCGTGCGCCGCAATCATGATGAGCGTGTCCGCATATGCCGACACGGCGAATGTTGCAGCCGATAATCCGCTGTATCCTTTGAAACGCTTGAGCGAGAATGTCCGCCTCGCGCTCGCTCCGCAGGGCGAGCAAGCCGAGATCCAGGTTTCGCTTGCCGACCGCCGGGCGAACGAGATCGAAGATCTTTCTGTGCGCAAGCCCACGAGCACGATCATTGCCAAACTCTCACTCGATCTTCAGGACGCCGTGAGCAGCTCGCTTGGCGACGTTCAAGATGAAAATGGCAATAATGATGATAACGGCAATGGCAATCGCGATGGCGACCACACCCATCCTGTAATAACGAGCGCTTTAAATGCAAGCGGTACGGCAACGGGAACGGCGGTGTCGTCCGCGACCGCGATGGCAACGAGCGGCGCTTCCCGTGACGCCGAAAATAATACCGAAGGAAATCACGGCCGCGGGAATGTGAGTACAAGCGCCCAGGGATCGAACTCCGATTTGCACGATTCGCATGGACGAGCGGCTCTCACCGTGTGCCGCGGCGTTTCCGCACTGCTCGTCCACTCATTGCATGCGCGGTCCGACATTTTTGGCAACGTCCAATTGCTGAGCCGCCTCGAAGCGCGCTGCGGCGATATCGCGAACGGCAGCACCACGACGGCTGCGGCGACAAGCTCCTTGAACGTCGGAGCGACGACGACCGCCACCACGTCCATAATCATTGTTCCCCATGGCAGATTGATTCCGGGACTTCACCTCTGATCTGATTTGTTTTCCCGCCGAATTCTGGTATCGTAGGTTGCATGACCATCGATGAATTTCAGAAATCCGATTTGCGCGTCGCCAAAGTAAAAACCGCGGAGCGCGTTGAAGGGTCGGAAAAATTATTAAAACTTCAGCTTGACCTTGGCGCAGACGGCGAGCGCCAGATTTTGTCCGGCATCGCAAAGCAATATGCTCCGGAAGATTTGATTGGGAAAAATGTGGTGATCATTGCAAACCTTGATCCGCGCATGATGATGGGAATGGAAAGCCAGGGCATGCTTCTCGCCGCGCATGGCGAAGGGGGAGCGCCGGTCATCGTCGTGCCGGCGGCTGATGTCCCGCCGGGCTCAAAAATCTCGTAGGCATGCTATAATTACTCACATGAAAAAAACCATTTTGGCAGTCGTGTTCATTATTGTTGCTGCGGGGCTTATCGGCCTCGGGACATGGTACAGCAGCCAGATTTCAACGCAAAGCCAGCAGGCGGCGGTCGACCAAGGCTCTGCGGCTCAGCAAACCCAATCACAAGCCATGCAAAATCTTAAAATCGTTGATACGGTCGTTGGCACGGGCGTTGCGGCAAAAGCCGGGGACACCGTGAACGTGCTCTACACGGGCAAGCTCGATGACGGAACCGTTTTTGACGCGTCGGCGAACCACGGGAACCAGCCGTTCTCGTTCACGCTTGGCGCAGGACAGGTGATCCAAGGATGGGACCTCGGCATCGTCGGCATGAAAGTCGGCGGCACGCGCGAACTCACCATTCCGCCGGAACTCGCCTACGGTGATCGTTCGGTCGGCGGCGTGATTCCGGCAAACGCCACGCTCCACTTCACCGTGAAGCTGCTTTCGATCGGCACGAGCTCGGCGAAGTAGTTTTTGGAGGAATAATTTTTAGAATAAAAAAAACGAAGCACAAGCTTCGTCGACAAAAAAAGAATGAGGGGCACCGAGATGGTGCCCCTTTTCGTACTGCGCAGGGTTGCCTGCTGCAGCTACTGCGGAAGTGTGCGGCTCACTTGCGCAGTCATTGCGGGCGAGGCCGGCAAGTTGTTGAGAAATGCCGTCGCCTTGCCAAAGAGCGCGAGGAGGAAGACCTCAAGCGCCCGAAGTACGTCGGGCATCAATACTGCCGCGACGATTACGAATGCCGCAAACGCGATTGCGCCACTCATAGGTGCGATGACCGGGAGGGGTTACTTTGAGCGGTAGACCTTTATGCCCAGCTGCGCGCCTATCTGGCGCGTCTTCCTCCCCGCGGGAAGGCCCGCATTTTAGCAGGCGTTCTCGAAGGGAGAAAGACGGATTGCTTTTATAAGGTGCCCGAAAATCATAGCATATTGACATTCTTTTTGTCAAGATGTATAATATGCGCAGTTGAGCGATACGGCTATGAGCTCATTTGAACAGCAATTTGGCCCTGGCCGCCCTTCAAAAAAGGGCGGTTTTTCATTTAATAATTTTTTAATCTCCGTCTGTTATGATTGAACCCATGCGAGCACTTTTGGTCGAAGACGAGCCCAAAATGGCCCATTTTATTTTGGAAGGATTGCGATCCGACCATTTTGCGGTTGATTGGACAGACAACGCCGAAAAGGCGCTCTTTTGGGCAAAAACCAATCCGTACGATGTCGGCGTTATCGATATCAATCTCGGCAAAGGCGGCAATGGCATCGATATCTGCAAAGCCATCCGTGCCAAAGGAAAGACGTTCCCCGTCATCATGCTTTCGGTCATCAGCGATACGGCAACGAAAGTCGAGGCGTTAAACAGCGGCGCCGACGATTATCTCACGAAGCCGTTCGCCATCATGGAGCTCATCGCCCGCGTCCGCGCGCTCCTGCGGCGCGAAAAACATATCGTGGGACCCGTGATTACCATCGCCGACCTTGAGCTCGACAGTCTTGCTCATACCGTAAGGCGGAACGGGAAGTCCATCGACCTCAACAAGAAAGAGTTCGCGCTTCTCGAATATCTTATGCGGAACCAAGGCACCACGCTCACGCGCACGATGATATTGGAACACGTGTGGGATATAAACGCAGATCCCTTCACGAACACCGTCGACGTGCACATCCGATTTCTTCGCGGCAAGATCGACGAGGGACGCAAAAAGAAATTGCTAAAGACCGTGCACGGCTATGGATACAAGATCGAAGAATAGGGTAGTATTAAGGTTATATGGCTCACAAGCATTCCGTTCCCACTATCTTTGTGGTCCTCGGCGCGACCGGGGATTTGATGGCAAAAAAAATAATACCGGCGCTGTTCCACCTTTACGAAAAGAAAGAGCTGCCTTCGAATTTCAAATTCGTCGGCGTCTCGCGCCGTGATTGGAACGACGACGATCTGCGCCGGCACATCGAAGCGATTTTAAGCGTCAAAGTCCCGCACGCATCGCGCGCTTCAATCGAGGGCTTTCTTGAACTCGCCATCTATCACAAGCTTGTTTTTGATTCGCGCGACGACTACATCGGATTGAAAGACGCGCTGCGGCGCATCGACGACGAGAAAGGCATGTGCTCGAACAAGCTCATGTATCTTTCCGTCCCGCCGCAATTTTATCCGGAGATTTTGGAGAACATGAAGCGCGCCGGCCTCCACGAGGAGTGCGCTCCGCAAGGACAAGGCGAAGGCTGGACGCGCATCGTGATTGAAAAGCCGTTTGGCAACGATGAAAAGAGCGCAAAATCCCTTGATGCGCTTCTCGCGCGGATTTTCCACGAAGACCAAATTTATCGCGTCGATCACTATCTCGCCAAAGAAACTTTCCAGAATATCCTGGCGTTCCGTTTTTATAACGATCTTTTTGAGGATGCGTGGGGCAATAGCCTGATCGAAACGGTATATTTGCGCGAACTCGAAAACGTCGGCGTCGAAGACCGCGGCTCATTTTATGATCCGCTCGGCGCCCTTCGCGACGTCGGCCAAAATCACATGCTGCAGATGGCGGCGCTTATCGCGATGGACCAGCCTGCGGGACTCACCGCCGACGCGATCCGCGCCAAGCGCGCCGAGATTTTGCAAAAGTTGCGGCCGCTTTCAAAAGACGAAATCGCGGCGCAGACCTTCCGCGCGCAATATGAAGGCTACCATTCCATCAGGGGCGTGCGTCCGAACTCGCCGACGGAAACGTACTTCCGCGTGCGGTTCGGCATCGATCATCAGAACTGGCAGGGCGTGCAGTTCATTATGGAAGCCGGCAAACGCATCATCGACCCGCGCGAACATCGCGAGGTGACGGAAATCGAAGTGCTGTTCCGGCATCCGTCGCCATGCCTGTGTCCGCCGGGCAAGCATTATCGCGATCGCATCGTGTTCCGGCAGGATCCCAAAGAGGGGATCAGCATCCACTTCTGGGCCAAGAAGCCGGGATTCACGATGGAGATAGAAGAGCGCACGTTCGAGTTTGACATCAAAGGGCGCGAAGCGGGCGAAGAGCGGTCGCAGTACACGGAGGAATATGAAAAGCTCCTGCGCGATTGCATGGAGGGTGACCAGACGCTTTTCATTTCAAGCAAGGAAATTGCGGCAATGTGGCGCTTTGTCGATCCGATCGAAAAGGGCTGGCAGAAAGGGCTCGTTCCGTTGCGGCACTATGTTCCCGACAGTTCGGCCGTGACGGTTGAGGCACAGGTGATCGACGAGCCAAAACCCGAATCAAAACTTGTTAAAGAAATTGCCGTGTTTGGCCTCGGTAAGATGGGCGCGAACGTTGCGCGACAGCTCGACGACAAAGGCTGGCGCGTGGTTGTTGCAAACCGATCGCCGGGTTTGGTTGATGCGCTCAAAAAAGAAGGATTCGAGGGGGTGTATACGATCCGCGAACTCACGAGCGCCGTGAAGGCGCCGCGCGTCATATGGATGATGATCACCGCCGGGCAGGGCATCGATGAATTTTTGTTCGGCACGAAAGGCACCGCCAAAAATCCCGGCCATGAAGGATTGGTGGACCATCTCCGCAAGGGCGACATCGTGATCGACGCGGCAAATTCCTTTTATGAAGATACGGTGCGCCGCGCAAAATTGCTCGCAAAGCGCGGCATCCGATTCATGGATGTCGGATTTTCCGGCGGACCGTCGGGCGCGCGCCATGGCGGCTCGCTCATGATTGGCGGCGAAGAAAAATTATTCAACTATCTTGAGCCGCTCTTCAAGGATCTTTCCGTGCCGGGCGGCTACTCGCATTTCGGCGCGGCCGGGTCGGGGCATTTTGTGAAGATGGTGCACAATGGCATCGAGTACGGCATGATGCAGTCGCTCGCCGAAGGGTTTGCCCTCATGAAGAAGTCGCCCTTCAAACTCGACCTCCAGAAAATCGCAAATATCTACAACCGCGGCAGCGTGATCGAGTCGCGCCTCGTAGGTTGGCTCGAAGATGCTTTCCAGGTGTATGGCAAAGAATTGAAGTCCGTTTCGGGCTCCGTCGCCTATACCGGCGAAGGCGAGTGGACCGTGAAAACCGGCAAAAAGCTCAACATGAAGCTTCCGGCCATCGAAGATGCGTTCCGTTTTCGGGTCCGTTCCAAGCAAAAGCCGAGTTATATGGGAAAAATCTTGTCTGCATTGCGGAACCGTTTTGGCGGACACTCGATTGATAACAAAAAATAAAGAAGTTATCCCCAGAAATTGACAGGTTGTGCACCGCCGAATCCCTGTTTTTTCTTGACTTTTAAACAGACAATCTAGAATGAAAATGTGGGTTCGTTCTCAACCTCACTGAGAACGGGGCAAAGGTTCCCGTCAAGCAATTCATTCATCCAGGTCCCGGAATATTGTATATCTGTGGATCTGCAATAAGGGACCATTGTTGATACCAAGCGGGACACCAGCCTCCAATGACTGCAGATTATGGGGCTGCAGACCGCAGGACGAACCCATCAGCTATTTTCCCGAGAGGTTCTGTTCGCGTTCCGGGACCTCTTCTTTTCCTTCGACATCAGCTTTCTTTCAGCCATGAAACCTTATTATCACAACCATGAAAGTCCGCGATGTCATGATACGCAACGTCATTACGCTATCGCCGAAAACAAGCTATGAGGAAGCGGCGCGGATTTTATACGGCAACCATATAAGCGGAGCTCCCGTCGTGAATGAGCGGGGTACGATCGTCGGCATGATATCCGAGAAGGATCTCTTCCGCGCATTATATCCGACCTATGCCGAGTATTGCGCCGAGCCACAGGCATTTTATGACTGGGAAGGCCGGGAGCATACCATTGAGCAGGTCCGCAGCCAGCCGATTGAGCGGTACATGTCTGAGCCGGCAGTTACCGTCGACGAGAGCGATCCGATCCTCCGCGCCGGAGGTTTGATGCTTGCGCATAGTTTGCACCGTTTGCCGGTTACGCGGCATGGCGCGCTCGCGGGCATCGTCACGCGGGAAGCTATTTACCAAACCATCCTTCAGCACCAGCTTTTTTCGCGATATCGAAAGGTCGCAACAGCAATACACCAGAATCTATGAATGAAACCAAACGGACACTGATGCTTGTGGGGGTCGTTACGCACTATTATGCGCGCCCCGGGGCGGCCGTCGTTAGGTTCATCAGGAATGTGCCGCTCAAAACGCACATTTATTTCCATGGGAAAACGACGAACTTTGAGGAGGACATTGACTCCCTCGAATATAATCGTTTCCCAACGGATCTCGCCAAAATGAATCACAACGTTGGCGTGAGCGTCACCGAGCGCGTGCGGAAAGGAGACCGGGTGTACACATTCGTATGAGCGATTCCGCCGGATGAACGGCCCGTGCGAGCGGGCCGTTTTTGCTGCCGCCGTCCGGGCTGGGGAAACAGAACGGGCGATGAATCGCGTATAATAGAGATATGCTTCCCGACGACATCAAAAATTATGCAAAGCAATTCGACTACGAGCCCCTGGTCGAAAACTCAAAAAAGCTGAAGAAATTCGGCAAATTTGTGGTTGCCGGGATGGGCGGGTCGCACCTCGGTGCGGATATTATCAAAACGTGGCATCCGGAACTCGATTTGGTGGTGTGGCACAACTACGGCCTGCCGAAACTTCATGAAAAAGATCTGAAGGATCGCTTGATTATTTTGAGTTCGTACTCGGGCAATACCGAAGAGACGATCGACGCCTTGAACGCGGCAAAGGCAAAACGGTTGAACATGGCCGTCGTCGCCGCGCGCGGCAAGCTGATCAAGCTCGCGCAGAGTCTCAAAATCCCGTATGTGCAGATGCCCGATTTTCACATGCAGCCGCGCATGGCGACGGGACTGAGCGTTAAGGCGTTGCTCGCCGTGATGGGGGAGAAGGCCTGGCTTTCGGAAGCCAAGGCGCTCGGCGCCATGCTCCAGCCGTCGCGCGAAGAATTGCGCGGGCGCGATCTCGCAAAACGGCTGCACGGCTCCGTGCCGATTATCTATGCGTCGGTTCCGAACGCCGCCCTCGCGCAGAATTGGAAGATAAAGCTCAATGAAACCGGAAAGGTTCCGGCGTTCTGGAATGTGGTTCCCGAAATGAATCACAACGAGATGACGGGTTTCGATGCCAAGGGCAAAACGACGCCGCTTTCGCGCCATTTCCATTTTGTATTTTTGAAGGATCCCGACGACGACCGCCGCATCATCAAGCGCATGAATGTGCTCGAGAAATTATTGCGCGACCGCGGCTTCAAGGCGGAAATCGTTTTGCTCCAAGGCAAGAACCCGATCCACAAAATTTTCAACGCGCTCGTTCTCGGCGATTGGACCGCGTACCACAGCGGCAAATTGTACGGCATCGATCCCGAGGAGGTGCCGATGGTGGAAGAGTTCAAAAAAATGATTGCGCGATAACAAAAAAGCCGCCATTACTTGGCGGCTCGTTGTGTTTGGGGCCTATGTTTTTGGGTGTCTCTGGTTCCGGAATTCGATAAACGAGATTCGAGGTTTTGCGGACGGGACGGTTGGGGGTTTTTCTTCCGGTTTTGGCGTTCTCCGTCTGTCGAGCAGCATGCCTACCGCAAAAACACTTCCGAAATACAGCGCAAGGATCAAGAGCGTTAGTGGATACTCCATGAAGCCCTCCTCCTATGGTTAGGATAGGAGATTATTGAAGGATCGTCCAACCGTTCCGACGACATGCTATAATGACCAAACATGGCCACCAAACTTTCGCGTTCCAAGCTTGAACTTTTCACCGAGTGCCGCCGTTGTTTTTGGCTCGATCTGAAGCAGGGGATCAAACGCCCGTCGGGGCCGCCGTTCACGTTGAATAACGCCGTGGACTACCTCCTCAAGGAGGAATTCGACGTGCATCGCAATAAAAAAACCCGTCATCCGGTGATGGAGAAATTCGAGATCAATGCGCTGCCGTTCCAGCACGACAGTCTGAGCAAGTGGCGGCACAACTTTACCGGCGTGCAGGTTAACCACGAGCCGACGGGATTCCTGGTGTATGGCGCCGTCGATGATTTGTGGGTGAACCCCGACGGCCAGATCCACGTTGTCGACTACAAAGCGACCGGCGCGAAGGAGCATAAAATTTATGATTCGTATCGCCGCCAGATGGAAATCTACCAGTGGCTCCTGCGCCACAATGGCCTCGACGTTTCACCGCGCGGATATTTCGTATTTGCAAAAGTGAATAAAGCCGACGGCTTTGGCAACGGGGACGCCGCGCTTGCGTTCGACCTCTTCATCGAACCGCTCGACGGCGATGATTCGTGGGTGGAACAAGCATTGCAATCCGCCAAAAAAACTTTTGACATGACAGAGATTCCGGACGCAACGCCGGAGTGCGATTTTTGCTCGTATCGACACGCCGTGGCGCGCGCCGTCACGGAGTAGGCTTGCATTTTTCTGGAATTTAGATATAATAATTCATAGCAAAATCTCATTCGCGGGAGGCGAGCATGAAGGTAACGTTTGCGATCGTGAAGCTTGTTGCTTTGGCGGTAGGGATTGCTTCGTTCGTTGCATTCCGGATCTTGGGCGGCATACTGGCGGGATTCACGGCCGATCCCATCACCGGCCTTACGGTTCTCGGAGGCTCTGTCATGGCTGGCGTTCTCTGTGGTTATGTAGTCCATCTGATGCTCGGATTCGTCGTAACAGAATTAGTGGTGGGCTATTGCATGCTCATGGGGCGTCCTCGACCGAACGTGGTTGAACCTCCTCGGATGGGGCCGGTCGAACATGGTCTCTATGCGGGCATCGCCGTTTGGTTCGGAGTCTATGCGATTCAGACTATCGCTGTGGGGTTGCGGATCCAAACCTATTTCGGCCTGGATCTCATTCCGAGCATCGCCGTCGGCGTCGCCGCAGGATTCTGGAATGGCATCAAGCATTACAACAAAGACCAGGTCGCGCCCATCGCGTGATCGTTTTCCAATGCGGCCGGGACTTCAGCGTCCCGGCCCTTTATTATTTTTTAATCCAAAAACTCTATAATGAATGCATGCCGATCATTCCGAAATTTAAACCGCTTCATTGGACAAGCCATGCGAAAGCCAAGATGATGTTTTATCGTCTGGGTCCCGGTCGCATTCGGCGCGTGCTCCATTCGCCAAAGCGCGTGGAAGAGGGAGTTGCGCCGCGAACGGTAGCCATGATGCAGCCGGCCTCAATCAAAAATGGAAAATGGACGCAAGAAATCTGGGTGATGTTTCAAGATTCTCCCAAGGAACGGAACGTGATCAGCGCGTGGCGCTATCCCGGGGTAACCAAGCCGCGAGGGGAGATCAAGGCCTTTTTACGCCGGGAATATCAGGAGTTTTTGGCTAGTTGACAAACATAATTTTATATGCTAATATAGCCTTAGCATAATAGTTAAAATACAGCAGTATGGATTCCGTGGTAGGAATCCAAATTCGAGGGTAGAACAATGTTGTGCTGGCAAGATGTAAAGAAGATTACTGAACAGCCTGCGGATCCGATCGACGCAGTCGTGAACCAAGCGACGCGACTCACGATGGCTTTTCAAGCCAAGTCGTCTTTCCTTGTGAGAGAACTCGATCGCGAAATCGATTCCCTTATGGGAATCGCAACCGCCGTGCTGGCCCGTCATGGGATCAAGAGCCGGCAGGATCATCCTAACCAATAAAGCAGGGGGCCGTACCGAAAGGTGCGGCCCGTTTCATTTTTCTATAATAAACACATGCTATTCTCTAAGCGTATCATCTGGGGCGGATTGATAATACTCGCGGTATTTGCTGTAATAGGTGAGTGGTACATCAAGGAACCGGCGGCCAACAGCAATCATGAGCCGCCGCAATCATCATCAACTATGATCATCACGAGTCCTGCATTTGAAGACGGCGGAATTATTCCCAAGAAATATACCTGCGATGGAGGGGATATCAATCCGGAGCTTCAGATCCACTATGTCCCTCGGGAGGCGCGAAGCCTCGCGCTCATTCTCCACGATCCCGACGTGCCGATGCCGGGAGGATTTACGCATTGGGTGGTGTGGAACATCAGCCCCGAGACCACGCTCATCAAAGATGAAAGCGTGCCTCCGGATGCCGTCGAAGGGCGGAACAGCGCCGGACGAATCGGCTACATGGGACCATGCCCGCCGTCGGGGACGCACCATTATCATTTCCAGCTGTATGCGCTGAACGACGTTCTTGATATTCCTGCGACATCGTCGCTTGAGGAGATTCAAAAACAGATCGATGAGCATCTCGTTGCGAAAGCGGATTTAGTTGGCCTGTACGCCCGATAGCCGTCGCGCGTGATACAGCGCGTGATACAATCAAACTATATGGAATCAAACGGCTCGGCGACGATCTTGCGATGGGGGTTGGCCTTTGTTTTCTTCTATGCCGCGATCGCGGCGCTTCTTGACCCGGGCGAGTGGGGAGCATTCCTGCCTCCATCGCTTAGCGCCGTCGCACCGCTTTCGTTTTTCCTCACCGTGTTCTCGGTCTATGAGCTGATCCTTGCCGTATGGCTTTTCTGGGGGAAGCACCTGTGGTGGTCGTCGCTTCTCGCGACAATCACGCTCGCCGGAGTTGCCGTCGCAAACTATCAGGCGATGGATATCGCATTCCGGGACATCGGTCTCGCATTCGCGGCGCTTGCGCTCTTCCAAGCGGCGCGACATAATAGTTAATATACATGAACATTTTTAACGGCAGCCCGGCGCTCCCATTCCCGGGCGAACTCTCGGAACACGAGCGTTCGCGCGACGACCGCGAACTCATTGCGTTATTTTTGCGCGGCGACGAAGCGAGCTTTTCCGTGTTGCTCGACCGCCATATGCCGATGGTGTACCGCTTTGCGTACCGGTATTTGAGCAATGCCGATGACGCAAGCGATGTGACGCAGGAAGCGTTCATCCGCGCGTGGAAGCACATCAAAAAATTCGACACGTCGCGCAGTTTCAAAACTTGGATTTTGGCGATTGCAAAAAATGCGGCGCTCGACCACATCAAAAAGAAAAAGCCGGTTCTCTTTTCGCAAATCGAATCGCAAGAAAAGGATCTTGATGCCGTCCTTGCCCCGCACCTCGCCGAAGAGGAATTGCCCGACGCCGCGTTCGACCGGGTAAGCGACGCGAGAGTGCTTGAATCAACGCTCGCAAAACTGCCCGCGCCGTACCGCGTCGTCCTCGCTCTGCGCTACGGCGAACACCTCAAGTTCCGCGAGATCGCCGACATCCTTTCGGAGCCGATCGACACCGTAAAGAGCAAGCATCGCCGGGGCCTTATGCATCTCCGGAAGATCTTGCCCAAAACGCTTTTGGCCTAGGCGCCATCGCACCCAAATGGCTTGGAAAATCGTATAGTTGGGCAAAGCCATGCCCCGGGATACCCGCAGAACCCCCAAGAAAATATTTGAAAAGCTTGAGGCGCCCCAGCCTCCGGCTGATTTGGTGCAAAAGACGCTCCAGCGCATCATGGCGCGCGAACGGAAAATTTTGATGGCAAAGCTCGCGGGGCTTGGGTCGCTCTTTGCGGCATCGCTCGCCCTCGTCGTGACGCAAATGTCCGCGGCGGCGGCTCAGCTTGCACAGTCGGGATTTTTCCAATTCGGTTCGCTTTTCTTTTCTGATTTCGGCGCGGCGGCCGCGAACCTGCCGGATTTTTTCCTTTCGCTTTTTGAATCATTCCCGGTTTTCTCGGCCGGGCTTGCGATCGGGGGACTCGCCGTGGCGATCTGGTCGTTTGCCGGATTCGTCGATGACGCAAGCATCCTGCGCGCGACAAAACATTATTCATCGGCATGAGCGACATATCCCATTCAAAAAAAGTAAATGCCATGCTCATCATCCTTGGAAGCGTGGCGCTTATTTTTGTAATATTCGCCCTCGGTATTTATGTGGGATATGAGCGCGCCATGTTCGCATCGGGACGCAGCGATAATTATTACCGGAATTTTATGGGAGCTTCGCCGATGGGCTTTGGCGACTCGCATGGCGTCGTGGGAACGGTGATCGACGTGAGCACGTCGAGCCTCACGGTGCGCGATCCCGACAACGACGAGGAATCGGTCGTCGTTGCAACGGACACCATCATCCGCATGTTCGATCGCACGCTCGACATCAAAGGCCTTGTCCCGGGCGAAGGCGTTGCGGTCATCGGTTCGCCGAATGAAGACGGCCAGATCGAAGCGCGGTTCGTGCGCATTTTCCCGAGCACGTCGTCATATCCCGTGCCGCCCGACTTTTCGTCGGGAACCCAATCGTCGACCATTATTATTATCCACACACTCTAATGTTCAAAAAAATCGGGAGCGCGATCAAGGCGCACAAGGTCATGTCAATAATCATCGCGATTGCCATCGTAGGCGGCGGATATTATTGGTACCGTTCGGCGCAGGGGACGAGCGCTCCGACGAAATATGTCGTGGGACAGGCCTCGCTCGGCACCGTCGTCGCATCGGTATCAGGCAGCGGCCAGGTGCAGGCGCTCTCGTCGATTCCCGTAAAGAACCAAGGTTCGGGATCAGGCGCAGTCACCGGCATCTATGTGAAAGTCGGCCAGCACGTGACCGCCGGCCAGCTCCTCGTGCAGGTTGATACGACGAACGAGGAAAAAGCGCTCAAGCAGGCTGAACTCACCATGCAGTCGGCCAACCTTTCGCTCGCAAAACTTCAGGAAGCTCCGGCCACAACGACGCTGCAGCAAGATGAAGACGCCGTCGCGCAGGCATCCACATCGCTCGCGACCGATTACCAGTCGGCATACGATTCGCTCGGCGGCATTTTTGTGGATTTCCAAACCACCATGACTGGCCTGCAAAATTTTATGACGGGCAAGGATGTCAACAAGACGCAAAACGACCCTGATGCTTTTGTGAGCCTCCTCCCAACATACCAGCAGGAGCAAACCATCCCGTTCCGCGATAAAGTGACGGCAACGTTCAGCGCCGCAACCGAAGCCTATGCCCAGGACCTCGCCGATTATCACGCGCTCTCGCGGAACTCGAGTTCGTCATCGCTTGATGCGCTTTTTACCGAAACGGAAAACGCCGCAAAATCAATAAGCGATGCCGTGTCGGCTTCGCGGAGCCTCATCAACCAAGTCGTGAACAGTTATCCGATTTCTTCCACGACGCAGCCGTTGCCGGCCATCGTGACCGCCGACCAGAATGCGTTTTCCGGCTACACGGGAACCATTTCAGGGGATATTACGAGCATCACCAATTCCCAGAACGGCATCGCGAATGACGAGATTGCGCTGAAAGAAAAACAGACGTCGCTCGCGTCGCTTCAGGCGGGAGCCGACCCGCTCGACGTCCAGTCACAGCAGATTTCAATACAGAATGCGCAGCTTTCGCTCCAGACGGCGCAAGACAACCTTGCGGATGATTCTATCCGCGCCCCGGTTTCAGGAACGGTCTCGGCGATCGCGGCGGTTGTCGGGACGCCAATTGCTTCTTCGGCGGTCACGCTTGCAGCGGACGGGGAAGTGGCGCAAGTGACGCTCAACGAAGTCGATGCGGCAAAAGTGAGCCTGGGCGACCAGACGACGCTTACTTTCGACGCATTGCCCGATCTTTCAATCGCGGGACAGGTCGTCGAAATCGATCCGGTGGGAACGGTGACGCAAGGCGTCGTGAACTACAGCGTGCAGATCAGTTTCACGAACACCTCCACGAGCACGTCGGCGATCAAGCCCGGCATGAGCGTGACCGCGAATATCGTGACCGATGCGCACCAGAACGTAGTCACGGTTCCGAATGCGGCGGTTGTCACCCAGAACGGATCGTCGTATGTGCTTGCGCCGGCGACGCCCGTCGAAGCGACGACAACCGGCGGCATCGTCTTGCCGCAGGGAACAACGCTTATTCCGGTAACCGTTGGCATCTCGAATAATACGATCACGGAAATCACATCCGGCCTCAAGGCAGGGGACCAAATCATCACGCAAACCATCCGTTCGTCCAGCGGCTCCACGACAAGCGGCGGCACGAACGCGCTCCGCGCACTGGGCGGCGGCGGAGGCGGCGCGGTCTTTGGCGGCGGAGGAGGAGCTGTGCGCATCGGCGCGCCTACGGGCAGATAACCATGTATGGCAAAAGATATCATCCAATGTTCCAACATAACGAAGATATATAATACCGGTGGCATCGAAACGGTCGTTCTTAAAGGAATAACGTTTTCGGTGAAAGAGGGCGAGTTTGTGGCGATCATGGGGCCGTCGGGCTCCGGGAAATCCACGCTCATGCACATCATCGGCGCGCTCGATACGCCGACCGGCGGGAGCTATTTCCTGGACGGCAAGGACCTCTCAAAATTGTCCGACGATGAACTCGCTGATATCCGTCGCGAAAAAATCGGATTCGTCTTCCAAGCCTTCAATCTTTTGCCGCGCACCACGGTGCTGCGCAATGTCGAGCTGCCGCTCATTTATGAAGGCGTGGACAAAGAAAAGCGCGCACGGGTTGCGAAGAAGGCGCTCACAAACGCGGCGTTCCCCGAACGGTTCTGGTTCCACCACTCAAACCAGCTTTCCGGCGGCATGATGCAGCGCGTTGCGATTGCCCGATCGCTCGTAAACGATCCGTCGATCATCCTCGCCGACGAACCGACCGGCAACCTCGATTCGCACACGGGCGAGATCGTTTTGAACACGTTCCAATCGCTCAACTTGCAGCACGGCAAGACGATCGTCCTCATCACGCACGAACTTTACGTTGCGGAACATGCCGACCGCATCATCCATATCCTTGACGGCAAAATATTAAAAGAAGAAGCCAACCACCACAAACGGATCGCAAAACACGAACCAGAACCCTTAACGTCGGCCTTTTAACAACCATGAAGACAGAAGATTTATTTGAAGAAACCTATAGCGCCATCACGGTGAATAAAGTCCGTTCCGGACTCACCATGCTTGGCATTGTGATCGGCATCGCGTCGGTTATCGCGATGGTTTCGATCGGGCAGGGGACGCAGGCTTCGATTTCGGCGAGCATCAATTCGCTCGGCGCTAATTTGCTCATCGTGATGCCGGGCGCGCAGCGGTCGTTCGGCTCTACGGTAAGTTCCGGCCTCGGCAGCTCGCACACGCTTACGCCGGACGATGCGAACGCGATCGGTTCGAGCGTGCAGAATGTCGCAGCCGTTTCACCTTCGGTCACGGCGCGCGAGCAGGTTGTTTATAAAGGAAACAATACGAACGTCACCGTGACGGGCGCCGTGTCGGCGTATCCGCAGGTGCGAAACGTGCAGATCGATGAAGGATCGTTCATAAGCGATACCGACAATGCCGACGCAAACCGCGTGGCGGTGATCGGCCCCACGGTATTGCAAACGCTATGGAATCCGCAGGGTACGGCGACGGCGACGCCCGACCAGGCGATCGGGCAGATTATCCGCATCGGCGGGCAGAATTTTACGGTGATCGGCGTGACGGTTTCAAAGGGAGGCAGCGGTTTTGCCAACCAGGATAACGTCATCTACGTGCCGCTTCTCTCCGCCCAGCGATATTTCATCGGGGATACGTCATATGTGACCGAAATCGATATCGAGGCCGCAAGCCAGCAATCGATGACCCAAGTGCAGAATGACGTCACAAACCTGCTGCTTGAGCGCCATAATATCGCCGATCCGACATCTGCCGACTTCAACATATTGAATCAAGCGGATATCGTGCAAACCGCATCAAGCGTCACGAATACGTTCACACTGCTTCTTGCTTCGATTGCCGCCATCTCGCTTCTTGTGGGCGGCATCGGCATCATGAACATGATGCTCACGACGGTCACGGAGCGCACGCGCGAGATCGGCTTGCGCAAGGCAATCGGGGCGAAAAAAGCCGACATCACGCTCCAGTTTTTGGGCGAGTCGGTGATGCTCACGTTCGCCGGCGGCCTCGTGGGCGTTGTGCTCGGCTGGGTCGCGTCAATTGCGATTTCGTATTTCTCGGGAATTACGACCACGGTTTCGATTCCGTACGTGCTTCTCGCATTCGGCGTATCGGCGGCGATCGGCATTATCTTCGGCTATTATCCCGCAAAGCGCGCGGCCTCCCTCAATCCAATCGAGGCGTTGCGTTATGAATAAAAGGTCATCATAAAAATAATTAAAAAATCATGAAAAAAATTTGGGTTGCAGTTATTGCCGTTGCGTGCGCGGGCGTGTTCTTCTATGTGGGCATGGTTTACGGCAAGAGCTTGACGGGTTCGTCCGCAGGCGCGGGCGGCCGCAATTTTGCATTCGGATCGTCGACAACGCGCGCATTCGGGCGCGGCGGCGCGAATGGCGGAGGGGGAGCGATGGGCCAGATTATTTCAGTGAACGGCAACAGCATGACGTTGCAATTGGCGAACGGAAACTCCCAGGTGGTTTTCTACGCGACATCCACTCCCGTCATTGAACCGACGTCCGTTCCTGCGGCGGCATTAAAAAATGGAATGCAGGTCGTCGTTACGGGGAGCGAGAATTCTGATGGAAGTCTTACGGCGCAGGGAATCCAGATCCGCCCGCCCGGCTTTTTCGGCGGGGCAGGAAATGGCGGAGTGCCCGTAGGCGGATCGCAGATCAACCAACAATAAAAAGAAAAGACAATCGCATTGATGCGGCTGTCTTTTATCGTGCGGAGGGTTTGCCGGAAACCCACAGGCCGAATGCGGTGAGGAAGAAACTGCCGACCAGCGCAAAGAGGAGAACGAGGCCAACCTGGAGGGTCAATTCGCTTTCGCGATTTTCAACTTCACGGAGCGAACGTCCCGCCATGACAAATCCGCCTGCGCCGCCTTTCACGGCGGTGACGACAACGGCGCTTCGTACGCCGGGACGCGGCTGCCACGTGAATCGGCTTTCGCCGCCCTCAGCTTGCACGGCGGGAAATACGCCGGCCGGGAGTTTCGGCAAGGCATTATCGAGGAGGCCGTCGCCCGCAACCGGCTGGCCGGAGGCGTCATAGATCACGATGTACGGATCAAGGCTTGAGGAAATATCAATGTTGCCAGCGGGAACGATGCTTGTGTCTCGCATGCCAAACGCAAGCGCAGAAGCGCCATCTTCGGCGATTTGGATTTGGGGGTCGTTGGCTGACTGGCGGTAATCCTGCTGGACGGCCGCATAAATAAGCCCGCAGCACGCGCAGATTACGAAAGCGAGCGGTATCCAGCGAATGAGTAAATCCCGCACCATTACGTTCATTTTATCAAGAATACGTTATCCACAGCGTTTTTGGTGCGGGAACGCTATATAATAATAGGAAAGCCGCGGTCCTGGCCCGTCTTTGTCATTTAAGTATTAAGCATTCGCCAATGCCGCCCCTGAACCGAACCAAAAAGGTTTCTCCCTCGAGAACGAGAAAATCGTCTGCATCTGATGCAAGACTGAGAGCGATGCTTGGCGCCAATCGAAGAACCAAAAAATCTCCGGCACGCCCCGCACCAGTCCGCCTCACGAAGGCGGCGCGGCGCGCCATGCTTCTCGATGAAATCCGCAGGGCGAGAGCCAAGCGGATGCCGGCGATAAAAAAAGAAATTCCGATCCGCCATCACGAACTCCGGCGCCACGAGGACAATCCGATCATCGAGCCGCGCGAACATCATTTTTGGGAAATGCGCGCCACATTCAATCCTGGCGCCGTATACGCCGACAAGCGCGTGCATCTTTTATATCGCGCAATCGGCGGCGACGATGTTTCTGTTCTTGGATATGCATCAAGCAAAGACGGCTTGAACATCACCGAGCGCTTGTCTGAGCCGGCGTATGTGCCGACGTCAATCGTCAAGAAGACCAAAGCGATGCGGGCGCAGAAACCGCCGATCGCCTATCTTTCCGGCGGGGGATGGAACGGCGGCTGCGAAGACCCGCGCCTCACCATGATCGACGACCGCATTTATCTCACCTACACCGCATTCGACGGGTGGGGTTCCGTGCGCATTGCGCTCTCGTCGATCAGCGTCGAAGATTTCCTCCGCAAGGAGTGGAACTGGAGGAATCCTGCGCTTATCTCTCCGCCCGGCGAGATCCACAAGAATTGGATGCTCTTTCCCGAAAAGATCAACGGCAAGTATGCGATCCTGCACAGCATTTCGCCGAATATCCTCATTGATTATTTTGATTCGATTGATGAGCTCGAAAACGGCCACCGTGTGATCGAGAGCACGCGCACCATGATCCCGCATCCGGAACGGTGGGATAGCTTTGTGCGCGGCGCCGGGCCGCCGCCGATCAAGACGCGCCTCGGATGGCTGCTCTTCTATCACGCTATCGATATCCGCGATCCGGGCCGCTATAAGCTGGGGGCGATGATTCTCGATGCCGCCGATCCGACGAGGATTTTGTATCGCTCGTCGGGTCCGATTCTCGAACCGGAGATGCACTACGAGAATAATGGCATTGCCTCGGGCATCGTATATTCATGCGGCGCCGTGGTGAAAGACGGCGAGATCTACGTGTATTACGGAGGGAGCGACAGCGTAACCTGCGTCGCCATGGCAAACCTCGAAACCTTTTTAGAGGAACTCCAGCGGTACGGTGTTCCGAAGCTGCAGCCGGAATCAAACAAGAAACATGCAAATCGTTAAGCGTTCCCCTCACAATCCGATTCTTGCGCCGGACCCTACTTCGCCATGGGAAGCGATGGGTACCTGCAATCCGAGCGTCGTCTATGCCGATGGCAAATATCATATGCTCTATCGGGCTTTTGCGGCCAAACAGAAGATTGGCAACGAAGAGCTTGAGGTTTCATCCATCGGCCACGCCGTGAGCAAGGATGGCGTATCATTTGGCGAACGGAGCCGGCTCCTCTTCCCGCAATATCCGTGGGAAAAATACGGCTGCGAAGATCCGCGCGTCACCGAGTTTGAGGGGCGCCATTTCATTTTTTATACCGCCGTCGAGGCGTTCCGCGCCGAAGGCATTAAAGTTGCGGTCGCGATCACGCGCGATTTCAAGACGATCGAAGAGCGGCATCTCGTGACGCCATTCAACGCAAAAGCAATGGCGCTTTTCCCGGAACGCGTGAACGGCAAGATCGCGGCGATCCTTACGATCCACACCGACCAGCCCCCGGCGCGCATCTGCCTTGCCCTCTTTGACACCATCGAAGACCTGTGGTCGCCGGCGTATTGGAAGAAATGGTACGCCAATTGGCAGCAGTACGTGATTCCCTTCGAACAGAATTTCGAGCGCGACCAGATTGAAGTCGGTTCCCAGCCGATCAAGACCAAAGCCGGATGGCTGCTCTTCTATTCTTATATTTATAATTATTTTTCTCCGCCGCCGATTTTCGGCATCCAGGCAACGCTGCTCGACCTTAAAGATCCGAAAAAAATCGTTGGCGTCGTGAAGCGCCCGTTCCTCATCCCCGAAGAGGAATATGAACTTTATGGCCGGGTGCCGCACATCGTATTTCCGTCGGGTGCCGTCGCGACGCGGCGCGACGTCAATTTGTATTACGGAGCCGCCGATACCGTTTCGTGCGTGGCAACCCTGCCGCTCAAGGAGCTTCTGGACCAGCTCACCTTCACGACCCAGCGCGAGCTTGTCCGGTTCGACGGCAATCCCATTCTCACGCCGATCAAAGACCATCCGTGGGAATCAAAAGCCGTTTTCAATCCCGCGGCGATTTATGAAAAACACCGCGTCCATATTTTGTATCGCGCGATGGGGGAGGATAATACATCGGTGATGGGGTACGCCGTTTCGAGCGATGGCGTGCACATCGACGAGCGCCTCGGCGTCCCTGTCTATACGCCGCGCGAGGCATTCGAAGGCAAGGGCGTTCCGGGCGGCAATTCCGGATGCGAAGATCCCCGCCTCACGAAGATCGGCGACACGATCTACATGTGCTACACCGCATACAACGGCAAAGACGTCCCGCGGGTCGCGTTTACGTCGATCAGCGTCGATGATTTCTTGCGCCGCGATTGGAAGTGGAAAAAACCGGCGCTCATTTCGCCGCCGGGCCTCGACGACAAAGACGCCGTGCTGTTCCCAAAAAAGATAAAAGGGAAGTACTGGTTCTTGCACCGGTTGGGAACCGATATCTGGATTGATTCCGTGGACGACCTTGCGTTTGATAGCACGAGCAAATTTTTGGGAGGCAAGATCCTGATGCGGCCGCGCGACACCGAATGGGATTCGCGCCGCATCGGCGGAACGTCGCCGCCGATCGAGACCGAGTACGGCTGGGTGTGCTTTTATCACGGCATCTCCAAGCGGACCGGCCACTACAACGTCCGGGCGGCCCTGCTCGACCTCGATAATCCTTCAAAAGTCCTGTATCGAACGCACGACCCGCTTCTCGAGCCAACAATGGAATACGAAAGGCACGGCATGGTGAATAACGTAGTTTTCCCGTGCGGCTCGGTGCTCCTCAAGGACAAGCTCTATGTATATTACGGCGGCGCCGACAGCGTGGTCGGCGTGGCGACCATCGATATGGATATCCTGATCGATGGTCTTGTCCGGGAAGCGCGCTTACGCTAGAATAGTTAAGCAACCTAACTATTCTATGGAATCGGGCACGCCGGAATTATTGTCGCTTTTATTTACTATTGGGCGTTCCATGCGCGAGAGCATGCGCCGGAATATCCAGCGGAACGGGAAACCGGGTTCTTTTTTGCAGTTCGAAACGCTCCGGTACGTGAAAGAGCACAAACAGCCGTACATGCGCGACGTCGCCGCGTTTTTCCATATCACGCCGCCTGCGGCGACGCTTCTCATCGACGGCCTCGTGCGCGAAAAGCTGCTCATGCGCCGGTTTGATCCAAAAGACCGCCGGGCTATCCGGATCGCGCTCACGCCGACTGGCGCGCGGTATCTGAGCAAAGGGATCGCGGCGCACCAGAAGCGGCTCGCGGCGCTCTTCAATTCACTGAACGCGGAGGAACGGTCCCAACTCATCAGGATCTTGAGGAAAATATCAAAAACCATCACAACGTCATGAAAACTTTTTTAATCAAATACAAAACGATTCTCGCCGTAGCGGGCGTCGTGATCGTCGTCGGCGGAACGTATTGGTACGTCGCCTCGAGCCGACCGCCCGTATTCGGGAGCGTGACTGCGCAGAAGGGCAATGTCACCGCCTCGCTCGATGAACAAGGGACGGTGCTTGCCGAAAACAGCGTAAACCTTTCGTTCCAGACCGGCGGACAGATTGCGTCGCTTGCCGTGCAGGAAGGGGATCACGTGGGAGCCGGAACCGTGCTTGCGAGCCTTGACACGTCGGCGTTGAACGCAGCCGTTACCCAGGCGAATGCTGGCATTGCTGCGGCGCAGGCCCAACTCGATTCGCTCCAAAGCGGGACGCGTCCGGAACAGCTTGCGATTGATCAAACTGCCGTCGAGAATGCGTCGGCTGCGATCGGCGCCGCGATTGGGAGCGCCTACACTGCGGCGGATGACGCGATCCATAATCAGACCGATGTTCTTTTCAGCACGCCGAACGGGACGCCTTTATTCCTGATTGCAACGATTAATTCCCAGTCGGCCATTAACATCCAGAGTCAGCGCGTTGCGATCGGAACGTCGCTTGCGGGTTGGTATGGGGCGATGAATGCCGCGACGAGCAGCGAAACCGAACTTGCAACCCTGGGTCTCACGACGCTCAACCAGATTGCGTCATATTTGAACGCGATCGCGCTTGCCGTGAACGAGGCGTTGCCGAACGGCACGATTTCTTCATCGCAGCTCACCACATTCAAAACTGCAGTCGCTGCGGCGCGCACCGAAGTGAATGCTTCCGTGAGTTCCCTCACGGGCGCGCAGTCCGCGCTCGCAAACGCGCAGGGAGCGCTCGCGCTCGCGCAAGCGGGCGCCACGGCCGAGCAGATTGCGGCCCAAAAAGCGCTGGTTCTGCAGGCGCAAGCGGCGGCGCAGAATGCGCAAGTCGCGCTCCAGCATGCTGAGCTCATTGCGCCATTCGACGGCACCGTTGAGAATCTGACGGCAAAAATCAGCCAGGTCGTCACGCCGGGCGTGCCCGTCGCAGCCGTCGTGAACAACAGCGGCCTCAAAGTCCAAACATTCGTATCGGAAGGCGACGTTGCCAAAATCAAGGCCGGCGATTCTGCGAACGTCACGCTTGACGCCTTCGGGACCGGCACCGTGTTCCCGGCGACGATCACGACGATCGCATCGCTCGAAACTCAAGTGAACGGCGTTCCGGCGTATGAAGTGACGCTCCATTTTGTGAATCCGCAGCCGAGCATCAAAGACGGCATGACCGGCAACATCCATATCGTGACGGGCGAGCATGACAACGTGGTTGAGGTTCCCACGCGCCTCGTGATTAACGACGGCAACGCCAAGTTCGCCTTGGTCCGGCATGGCGGCGAAACGGTAAAGCAGGAAGTGCAGGTCGGCCTCACGGGCGATAACGGCATGACGGAAATCACGAGCGGCGTGAATGAGGGCGACACATTAACCAATTTTTAACAAATCCATGGCCGAACAAAACGCAGGGAAGCAAAACAGCAACCGCAGCAAACTTATCATCCGCATCGTTCTCGTCCTGCTTATCGTGGGCGCGGTTGGCGGCGGATTGTATTGGTATGTATCCGCCCAAACCGTCTATATCGACCAATCCGTGATCCAGGCGCCGCTCGTCAACCTTTCGCCTTCCAATTCCGGCAACCTCCAGGCGGTATTTGTGAAAACGGGGGACAGCGTGACCGCCGACCAACCGGTTGCCCAGGTTGGCAATGAAATCGTCAAGGCAAAAACCGGCGGGCAGATCGTCTCCGTTGACCAGAATATCGGCGAATATGAAAACGCATTCACCGGACAGGACATTGTTGCGACGATGGTTGATCCCACCCAGCTCCGCGCCGTCGGCAAGCTCGACGAAGACAAAGGACTCGCCGACGTGAAGGTCGGCGATGCGGCGACGTTCACCGTCGATGCGTTCGGCTCCAAGCAGTATCAGGGCATCGTGGACGAAGTGAGCCCGACGTCGCACGCGAGCGATGTGGTGTTCGATATTTCAGACCAGCGCCCCACCAATCAATTCGACATTTACGTGCGATTCGATCCCGCGAAATATCCGGAACTCAAGAACGGCATGTCTGCGCGCATGTGGATTTATAAGCACTAAGCATGGCGAGCGACGAGGCGCGCAACATCGAGCGATGGGTTGAAACCGAAAACGAGAAACCAAGCAACCTGCGCTGGTGGATTTTAATCACGGTTATCTTCGGGACATTTCTCGGACGCCTCGACCAAACCGTGGTGAACCTCGCTTTGCCGAAGATCATCAGCGACTACGGCATCACCGTGAGCGACGCGGCGTGGATCTCCACGGCGTACATCTTGGCTAACGCCGTGTTTGTGCCGGTATGGGGCAAGCTCGGCGACACGGCCGGCCGCAAGCGCATTTACCTCATCGGTTTTATCGGGTTTATCATTGCGTCGGGGCTGTGCGCGGTCGCGTGGAACTTGAGCTCGATGATCGTCTTCCGGGTCATCCAAGGCTTTGCCGTTTCCGCCGATTATCCGACGGCCATGGCGATCATCGCCGTCACATTCCGGGATCTCAAGGAACGCGCGCAGGCGCTCGGCATCTGGTCGTCGGCGTTCGCCGCGGCATCGGTTTTCGGACCGCTCATCGGCGGACCGCTCATCGACAGCTTCAATTGGCGCGCGGTTTTCTTCATCAACATTCCGCTCGGCCTGGTCGGGCTTTTCCTTGCAATCACGTTTATCAATGAATCCGTAGGCGAAAAGCGCAGCGTACATTTCGACTGGTGGGGTTCGGCTGCGCTCGGCGCATCGCTTGGGTCGCTTACCATGGTGCTTGACCAAGGACAGACGTGGGGTTGGGGATCGGTGGCGAGCATTTTTTGCTACATCCTCACCATCGGCTTCGGCATAATCTTCTACGTTATTGAAATTAACGAGACCGAGCCGATCGTGAACCTCAAGTTTTTTGAGAGCGGCGTTTTTGTGAATACGTTGCTCAATAATTTCATCGTGTTTATGGGCCTCATCGGCGCCATTTTCCTCGTGCCGATTTTTGCGGAAACGTTCCTTGGCTATGACGCCACGCAGACCGGATACCTTTTTATTCCACTCGCCATCGGCCTCATGATTGCGGCGCCGCTCGGAGGCAGGCTGATTGGGAAGGCGAAGCCATCGACCGTGATCTTCGCGAGCACGTTTTGTTCCGGCTTGGCGATGCTTCTCCTTGCGGGGCTTGATCCGCGCTGGACGGCCCTCCAGATTTCAATCCCGCTCTCGCTTCTCGCTTTCTCGCTCGGGTTCGGCATGGCCCAGCGCACCAATCTGGTTGCCGTCGCCGTACCGCAGGAAGACATCGGCGAAGCGTCGGCGGTGCTCGCGCTCGTGCGCAACATTTCCGGCGCGTTCGGCGTTGCCATCTTCAGCACCCTGCTCACGTCCGTGATCAACGCAAAAGTGCTCGCCATTTCGCATATGAGCTCCATCCACAACGTGAATCCAACGACCCTCCCCGTCGTCATGCAGCAGTTCGTCGGCCTCATCATTTTGAAAGCGCAGGTTTCCGGATATGCATTTGTATTTGAAGTCGCCGCAATCACGATCATTGTTGGATCATTCTTTTCATTCCTCATCCGCGTGCCTAAGGAAGCGACCGCGCACGGGCACACTATCATTGCCGAAGGCTAACCAACAACCATGGACCGCAAAACAAAAATTTATCTCGCCGCAAATATCGCCGTCCTCGAGGTGCTGCTTTTGATCGTGCACTTCACGGTGTACAAAACGCTTTCAATCGCGTTTGGCTTTGATTCTTTTGCGCTGCGGGTCGCCTTCGGCCTGCTCTCGGTGACCTTCTTTACGTCGTTCATCATCGTGCGATTTTCACGGAACCGCCTTGCGCAGTGGTATTACACCGCTTCGGGGTATTGGTTCGGCTTGGTCCATTTTCTTTTTGTGGGCGCGGTCATCTTCTATGTGGTTTTCAATATTTTTAACGATTTAAATATCGCAACTCCGCTCGCCACGCTCGGAATCATCTGTTTTGCGCCGTTTTTCCTCATCCATCTTTATGGCACCTGGAACAGCGTCCGCGCCCAGGTTACGCCCATAACGATGAAGGTAAAAAATCTCCCAGAATTTTGGAAGAACCATAAGTTGGTTTTTGTTAGCGACGTGCACCTCGGCGCCGTCTACGGCAAAGGCTTTTCACGGAAAGTGGTCAATAGGATTATGGCGCTCAATCCGGCAACCGTGATTATCGGCGGCGACCTTTATGACGGGCCGAAGTGCGACGCGGAGGCCATCGTTCAGCCGTGGCGCGACCTCAAGCCGCCACACGGCGTCCACTACATCACCGGCAACCATGAATTTTATGGCGAGTTCGACCGGTTTATGGCCGCAATCAAAGGCGTTGGCATCAATATTCTCAAGAACCAAACCGTCGAGATTGAAGGGATGCAGTTCGTCGGCGTTGATTATAACGACACGCACAAGCGCGAAAACTTCGAAGCCGTCCTCGAAAAAATCGAATTGAAAAAAGATATGCCCGCAGTGCTTATCAAGCATGAACCGGACAATCTGGATGTCGCCGAGAAAAAAGGATTCGTCCTGGGCTTTTTTGGCCATACGCATCAAGGGCAGATTTATCCGCTCACCCATATCACGAAGCGCATCTATAACGGCTTTGATTATGGATATAAGATGTTCAAAACCCTAGGCGTTTACACGTCGAGCGGCGCAGGAAGCTGGGGGCCGCCGCTCCGACTCGGCACCCGTTCGGAAATAGTCCTCGTGTCATTTGCGTAATCCGGGAGCCGAGGCCGAATTTTAACCGAACTGGATTTAATCGGCGGATGCCGTGTGGGGCCGCGGGATAAGGCAGAACAAAAGGATGAGAGCGAACGCCGTGAGCGCCATCGTCGGGATCGTCACGTACCCATACAGGATGAAATACACTTTATTGCAGCTCACGCCCGTCGCGTCGCAGGGGACAAGATCCGTGCCGCCGAATTGGAGGTAGGTGTGGTATGCCGTGAGGAGGACTCCAATGGCGGAGAGCGCGGCGCCATAGATGCGCACGCGGTGATCGTTGATGAGAAGCGCGATAAAGAATAAGAGCGCTTGCGGGTAGATGAGAACGCGCGCCCACCAGCAGAAGAGGCATGGCGCGAAGTGCGCGATTTCCGAATAAAAAAGGCTGCCGCCTATGGATCCGAGCGCAACAAGAAACGAAAACGTGACGGCATACGAGCCGAAGAAATTGAGGACGGCTTTGCCCCGGCGGCTGTTTTTGAGCGGAGTGATGAGGAGGATCAGGAGGAAAAGGATGAGGGCGTCCGAGGCGACAACGATGACGGAAAGGAAATTGGTTACGCTGGTTACGAGTGGTGTCATGGCTCTATGGTATCACAGTTAGGATGGCGTGCTGGTGGGGAGTGGGCAGTTGGTCTTCTTCGAAATGACGTCGAGCGCGGTTTCGCCGGTGGTCGTCGATCCGTCGGGGAACACCCAGGTCGGATAGTTTTTTATCCCGGCATCGATGCAGACCTGGGTTTGATGTCCGCCATCGGGCGTGGAACATTCGATATAGGGGAGAAATTGCGCCGCATCGCCGAATTCGTTCTTTTGATTATGGCAGTGCGGGCACCACCAGGCGCCGTAGAATTTGGTCGTCGTCGATGCAATGCATTTTGCAAAAGCGTCGTACATGCCCTTCGGGGGCGGGAGGCCTTTGTAATAAACGTAGCCTGCCGAAGCGGCGGAAATCGCGAGCAGAACCCATATCGAGATCATGATTCTTTTGTGGCTCGGCGTTTCCATGTCTTTCGATTGTAATATGCTTCGGCAACCTTCCACAAGGGAAACAAATCCGGGCGGCGGCTCGTATATCAAGCAAAGACCTGTTTCTTTTGCGGGCCGGTTTGCGGCCACCTTTGAAATAAAACTATGGCTATTGCTGTAGCAAAAACAGACGTTCTTATGCATGACCAAACGGACGAGCAAATCGCCGCGGCGGTTCAGCGGGGCGACACCGAAGCGTTCCGTGGGCTCATTGAGCGCTACGAAGCGAAGATGAGCCGTTATGCGCGGCGTTTTCTCTTTCAGGGCGACGATGTCAAAGATCTCGTCCAGGAAATTTTCATAAAAGCATATGTAAATATCAAAAGCTTCGATACGGATCGGCGATTTTCGCCGTGGATTTACCGCATCGCGCACAACGAATTTGTGAATGCCGTGAAGAAAAAGCAGAAAGAACGGGAAAACGTATCGCTTTTCGACTTCGACGTGCTCTTTCCGCGCCTCATCGCCAAGGAAACGGCCGACAGCGAAGTAACGCACCAGGAACTGAAGACCATGCTCGAAGCGTCGCTCGATAAGCTGGGATCTAAATACAAAGAGCCCTTAATTTTATATTATTTTGAAGAGATGGATTATAAAGCCATCGCCGACATTCTCCGCATCCCCGTATCCACGGTCGGGGTTCGGTTGCAGCGGGGGAAAGCCATGCTAAAGAAATTGGTGCAAGGATAGTCACAACGCTTATGACCGAAGAAAAATTCATTGAACAGCGGGTATTCGATGCCATCGCAAGCGGCAGGGTCAAGATGCGCTCGCGGGCCTACTTTGTGCTGCAGACGATTCTCGCCATCGTGGGCGGCGTGATTATGGGTCTTTTCCTGATTTACATCGGCGGTTTTATTTTGTTCCTGCTTATCCAGTCCGGCGCGATTTATGCGCCGGGGCTCGGCATATCCGGATGGTATATCTTCTTGCGGTCGCTTCCGTGGCTTTTGATCCTGCTGTCCCTCGTGTTTTTGCTTGTTCTTGTCATCCTTATCAACCATTTTTCATTCGCGTATCAGCGGCCGCTTTTATATTCGCTTCTCGGGATTCTTATTCTCGTCGTGGGCGCGAGTTTCACGCTTGCTTTCACGCCATTCAATACCGCCTTCCTGGGATATAACAACGCGCCCATTATTGGGGGATATTATTCCAACTATGGTGCGGGCGAACTCACCGACATCCATCGGGGCGAGGTGATCGCACTCGCCGAAAACGGTTTTATTTTGGAAGGGGTGAGCGGCGAAACGTCGACCGTTCTTTTTGACCAAGCCATAGCAACGATGACGCAGGCCTCTTTACACGCCGGCGATTTAGTGGTGGTATTTGGCGACCGCGATCAAAATGGTTTTATCGATGCCTCGGCAATTGATCGGATAGGCCCTTAAATTTCAGGAGAGAGAGGGGAACTTTCCGAGATTTTTCGGACGCTCGTCTGCGCTTGCGTCCGAAAAACCGGAAAGTTCCCAAGCCCCCTGTAATAAAGGAATACCCCTTTTGTAGTAATTGACGAACCGGCAGCCATGGAGCCGGCCCAGATAGCAAAAGGTCCAAAAACGAATAAGCAAGATTACGTCCTATGCACTACTCATAGGGAAAGCGATGAAAGCGGATAGCGATGCCTTTGGTGGTGGCGCTTCAAAGAACGGGCATCGTACATTCATGCGATTTCGACGATAGGGATGCAAGCGGACATTTGGAAATTCTTAAGCCGGGAACAGGCCATCAACGAACAGCCTGATATTCCGAAGAACACGAATCATTATTGAAATAGGATGATTCTGGTCCGAATGGTACCGTGCCGCATTGAGCTGAAAGCATGACATTCGCGGGGAGGAATAGGGGAATCCTCACAACGCGCCCGCACGTATCTATCCGCGGGAATCGTTTTCTCTAACGCATACAGTTAAAAACTGAAAATCATGCATATTCCAGACCCTCCGCATTGGGTCTTGCCACAAAGGGGCATTGGTTTCGCTTTCGACCCGAGACCACCGTCCGGCAAGAGCCCCCGATCGGGGGGTTTGAATTTTGGGGCTTGTCAAACTTGTCCACAGTTATGCTTGACATTAATTATAAGGGGCATACACTATAGATATGCACGAAATACAGCAAAAATTATTGGCGTTAACCAAAGACAAGAATCTGGGCAAGTATACGCTTCGGGAGATTGGCGCTTTCATCGGAGAAAAATCTCCCCAGAAGATAAAGCACCATCTCCAGCAGTTAGAGAAGCGAGGATTGATAACGATCAATAAAATGAAGGGAACTATAGAAAAAACAAAGCAGGGATTCGCAAACGGCGCGCTTGACGGTGCAAAACTTTTGCGCATCCCGATCGTTGGCGCGGCGAATGCCGGCCCTGCGCAGATTTTTGCAGAAACAAATATCGAAGGCTATCTGCGCGCTTCAACGTCGCTCATTGACCGCCGCTATTCGCGTTCGGCAAACCGCGCTTCCACCGAAGGGCTTTTCGCCATCCGCGTGAGCGGGCCTTCCATGAACCGCGCCGAAATCGGCGGCAAGCGCATCGAAGACGGGGATTATGTGATTATCGACAGCCACGACCAGAGCGCGATCAATGGCGACATCGTTTTGTCGCTCATCGACGGCATGGCAAACATCAAAAAATATTATATAGACAAGGAAAATAACCAGATTCTCCTCATGTCCGAGTCCACGCACGATTTCCCGGCCATCCACATCCACGAAGACGATGATTTTTCCGTGAACGGCAAGGTGATCGGGGTGATCAAGACGCCCAAAGCGAAGCGGCGATTTTAAGGTTTCAGGGTTGAAATCTGATTTTTTTGGGTCTATTATAGGAATTAGTTTTTTCGGCGTCGGCATCTCTGCCGGCAAAACGATAACGATGTTCAGTTCTCCGCTTGGAGAGTCAGTTCATTGAAACCAGAAGACAAGCCGCTTTCTTTTTCTGATCTTTCCACGGACGCGATCACTTTGCGAAATGAAGTGCAAGAGCTGGTTGACCGCTTCCGGAATGTCGTTGCTTCGCATGTGTGGATGTACGAAGGCGAAATCAAGTTGCAGCCCGGAGAAATCGTTGCGGACATCGGGGTTTCAACGTGCTGCGATTTGCCAACGAAGTTGACCCGGAAGTCAGTCGCGTGCATTGCGGATCGCATGATCGCAAGCGCCGACGAAGCTATGCTTCAGGCCAAACGGGAAGACAAAGCTGTCGAACGACCGTGCGACAAGAGAAGAGAGGGCGGAGTGAAGTACGTAGAAGGATACATCGAAAATGCCAGGTTCTTGATGAAGAAACCTGGCGAAGCAGTGAACATTGCAAGCTCCAAAATAGCTTGACCGGGAGCGTGACGTCCCATCACGCTCCCTTTTGTTTTTCTGATACTATTGAGAGGTGATCAAAGATTATTACGAACTTGCAAAGCCCGGGTTGGTTTATGGAAATGTGATTCCGCTCATCGGCGGATTTGCCGCCGGCGCGCAGGCGGCGCATGCCGGGTCGTTCTCTCTGATATTCCCGCCGCTTGTTGCGGCGATTATCGGCCTCGCATTCGTCATGGGATCGGGATGCGTTTTTAATAATTATATCGACCGCGATATCGACGCGAAGATGGAACGGACAAAAGACCGGGCGCTTGCCGCGCAAAGGATATCCGGCGCATCGGCGTTGCTCTATGGCGTGGCGCTCGGCATCGCAGGCTTTGCCGCGCTTTTCGCGTGGACGAATTTCCTCACGGCGGCCGTCGCGGGCATTGGCTTCTTCTTTTATGTTGTCGTATACAGCTTGTGGTTCAAGCGGCGTACCCGATATGCCGTTTTGGTAGGCGCCGTTGCTGGAGCCGTGCCGCCGGTGGTCGGTTACGTTGCAATGGCAAACCGGATCGATGCAGGCGCGTGGCTCTTGTTTGCCATGCTCTTCATTTGGCAGTTGCCGCATTTCTTTGCGATAGCGATCCGCCGCGCCGACGATTATGCCGCCGCCGGCGTGCCGGTGGTTTCGATCAGGGAAGGATTGCGGCCGATGCAGGTCAAAATGACCATATTAATTTTGCTCTATATTATTGTGGCCGTACTCTTCGGGCTCGCAGGATACGCCGGGTTTGCCTATCTCGCGGTCGTGCTTCTTTTTGGAGCTGTTTGGCTTGCACTCGGCGTCCAGGGATTCTGGGTGGAAGACGCTCTCGCATGGTCGCGCGGCATGTTCATCATGTCGCTTATCGTCCTCACGGCAACCTTTGTTACGATGGCGCTCACGGCGGTTATTTGACGAGCGTCGACGGGCCTGAATGGTATTATTAAAAAAGAATGAAGCCACTCACCCGGGTTGCGATCGGTGCGGTTGTCGTAAGCGCCGCAATACTATTATTTAGGACGCTCATGGGCGGCAGCGTCGTTGCGCTTTTTGATCCGAAAGGCGCGGTTGCCGGCCAGCAAACATGGCTTATAGAAGAATCGGTGCTTCTTATGCTCGTCATTGTCGTGCCGATGTTTGTTTTTCTTTTTACGATTGCGTGGAAATATCGTGCCGGAAACAACGATGCGTCCTACGATCCCGATCGGAAGCACACCGTTTGGAATGAACTTGTCCTGTGGGCGCTTCCCGCGGTCATCATCGTGGGCCTCTCGGTGCCTGCATGGCGCGCGACACACGCCGTCGATCCCTACCAGCCCATCGCATCCGATGCGGAGTCGATGACGATCCAGGTGGTTGCGCTTCCGTGGAAATGGCTTTTTATCTATCCCGCGCAGAACATTGCAACCATAAATTACGTGGCGTTCCCGGAAAAAACGCCGATCCGCTTTGAACTTACCGCCGACGGCCCGATGAGTTCGTTTTGGATTCCTCAACTCGGCAGCCAGATGTATGCGATGGCTGCGATGCAAACCCAGCTCAATCTCATCGCCTCATCAACCGGAAATTTCCGAGGGAAAGACATGGAGATCAACGGCGACGGCTATGCCGGGATGACGTTCATGGCGCAGTCCCTGTCACAGTCCGATTTTGATGCGTGGGTCGCGAGCGTAAAGCAGGCGACGAGTTCGCTGGGAACGAAAGAGTATCAAGCGCTTGCGGCTCCGAGCGAGAATAATCCGCAGGCAGTATATGCATCGATCGACCCAAGTCTTTATACTAATATTATGATGCAATATATGGCGCCGCAGCCGTCGGGCCTCGACGAACACCATCACGATTAATGGAACACTTTTTACTCGGCAATCTCACATGGGATGCGCTGCCGCACCAATGGTTTACGATTGGGGGGACGTCAGCCCTCATCCTTGGCGGCGCCGTCACGGCATTCCTCCTCACCAGATATAAATTGTGGGGTTGGCTGTGGCGCGATTGGCTCACATCCACCGATCCCAAAAAAATCGGCATCATGTATATCGTCGTTGCTGCCGTCATGTTTTTCCGCGGCGGCCTCGATGCGATCATGATCTGGCTCCAGCAGGCGATGGCATCCGGTTCGGGAGGCTACCTCGATGCGAGCCACTTCCAGCAGATCTTCACGGCGCACGGCGATATCATGGTGTTCTTTGTGACGATGGGATTTTTCTTTGGCCTCATGAATCTCATTGTGCCGCTCCAAATTGGCGCGCGCGACCTCGCGTTTCCGTTCCTCAACTCGCTCGGATTCTGGCTCTATGTTGCGGGAGCGATCCTTATTAATATGTTTTTCGCCGTTGGCGGACAATTCGCCGCCGCAGGATGGCTGTCGCTGCCGCCCTTATCCGAAGCGGTCTACAGCCCCGGCGCCGGCATGGATTATTGGATCTGGAGCCTGCAAATTTCCGGCCTCGGGAGCTTGCTCGGCGGCATCAATTTCCTCGTGACCATTTTCAAGATGCGCGCGCCCGGCATGAAGCTGTTCGACATGCCGCTTTTCACGTGGACATCGCTCTCGAGTATGGTGCTCGTCGTCTCCGTTTTCCCGATCCTCACGGTGACGATATTTTTGCTCTGGCTCGACCGGTTCTTCGGCATGCACTTTTTCACGACGGACTTTGGCGGGAATCCGATGATGTACGTGAACCTCATTTGGATGTGGGGGCATCCGGAAGTCTACATTCTCGTCATTCCCGCATTCGGGATTTTTTCCGAAGTCGTCTCAACGTTCTCGCATAAGAGAACATTCGGCTATGTTTCGATGGTGATGGCCTCGCTTGGCGTGATGGTGATCGCGTGCCTCGTGTGGCTCCATCACTTTTTTACGATGGGCGCGGGCGCCGACGTGAACATCGTGTTCGGCATCTCGACGATGCTCATTGCGATTCCGGTCGGCGTACAGGTGTTCAATTGGATCGCCACGATGTGGCACGGCAGGATCGAATTCAAAACGCCGATGTATTGGTTCCTCGGATTCATCAGCACGTTTACCTTCGGCGGGATGGCGGGCGTTTTGCTTGCCGATCCGGCCGCGGATTACCAGTTGCACAACACGCTGTTCCTCGTCGCGCACTTCCACACGATGATCGTGGGCGGCGCGCTCTTTGGCATCTTTGCCGGCATCACGTATTGGTTCCCCAAGATCACCGGTTTCACGCTCGACGAGAAATGGGGGAGGCGCGCGTTCTGGCTCTGGCTCATCGGGTTTTTTGCATCCTTTACGCCCCTCTATATATTGGGCGCGATGGGCGCGAACCGCCGCATCGACCACTATGACGCCGCGACGGGATATCAGCCGTTCTTCATCATGGCGCTCGCGGGCGTCTGCATTATCGCGCTCGGCGTCGTTGCTCAGGTGATCCAGGTGTACGTGAGCATCCGCGACCGCAAGCAGAATATGGTTGGCGGCGACCCGTGGAACGGCCGGACGCTTGAGTGGGCGACCCATTCGCCGGTGCCGTTCTACAGTTTTGCCTCGACGCCCGTCGTCCGCGGCCGCGATGCATTCTGGGAGATGAAGCAATCCGGCAGGCACAACAGCCAAACCGATCTTGTGCCCGGCGGGAATTATGAAGATGTCGAGCTTTCCAAGAACACCGGCATGGCGATTTATCTGTCGGCGTTTGTCTTTCTCTTTGGCTTTGCAATGGTGTGGCACATCCTGTGGCTCGCCGCGATCGGCCTCATTGGAGCCATCGCCTGCGTGATCATGCGATCGTTTGATGAACATACGGAATACACGGTTTCCGGTTCGGAAATCATGAAGATGGAATTATCGCGCAAACTTTCATGAATGAAACACTAACCGCAACCCACGAAGCGCGCCCCATGAACGAGGAAAACGGCAAAACGATTTTTGGATTCTGGATTTATCTGATGACCGACCTCATCATGTTCGCGGCGCTTTTTGCCACATACGCCGTGCTCCATGACAACACGTTCGGCGGTCCGGGCCCCGAACAGCTTTTTGATTTGAATGGAGTCCTCTTCGAAACGCTCGTGCTTCTAACCAGCAGTTTCACGTGCGGCCTTGCGATGCTTGCCGCGCGGAATGGCAATAAAAATCAAACGATGGGATGGTTCATCGCCACGTTTGTGCTCGGCACCGGATTCCTTGCGCTTGAAGCCGCGGAATTCGTCCGCCTCATTGCGTCGGGCAGTGGCCCGCAAGCGAGCGCATTCCTCTCGGCATTCTTCACGCTCGTCGGCACGCACGGTCTGCATATCATGGTGGGCCTTTTGTGGATGTTCGTTTCCCTGGTGCAGATCAAGCGCAAAGGCCTCACGCCGTTCGTGAATTCCAAGTTGTCGCGCCTCGCGCTTTTCTGGCACTTCCTCGATCTCGTCTGGATATTTATTTTTACCATCGTCTACCTGATGGGCATCGCAATCTAACATGGAAAACAATACGCAAATGGCAAAACAAGAGGGAAGCGGCGCGATGCTCAAATATGCGATCGGCTTCATCCTTTCGGTCATTCTCACCGTAGCTGCATATACGCTCGTTTTGATTCACATAAGCTCCGAGCACGAAACCATCTCGCACCCAGTCCTTCTTGCAGCAATCCTCACGCTTGCCGTCACGCAGCTTGTGGTGCAGCTCATATTCTTCCTCCATGTGGGCGCCGGGCGCGGGAGCGGATGGAAAACACTAATCTTCATTTCGACGTTTGTCTTTGTATTGCTCATCGTGCTTGGCTCAATTTGGATCATGAACCACCTGAACTACAACATGACTCCCGATCAGGTGAGCCACTATCTGCAAACGCAGCAAGGGGGATTCTAAAGAAGGAGGATGCTAATATTGCGGGAACGGACAGAGATTGATGTCGCCGAGATTGGTTCCGGTCTTGCTTGAGATGTAATTTTCAACCGTATTGATGTCGCCGATCTCGTCGATGAGGCCGAGTTTGAGCGCCTTTGAAGCGACGTAGAATTTTCCGTCGGCGACTGCGGCGAATTGCTGAGTGGTGAAGCCGCGGCCTTTCGTAACCACGGCGGTGAAGATTTGGAAGAGATCGTCGTTTACGCCCTGGAGGAATTCGCGGTCGGCGACGGAGAGCGGCTTGTCGATGCTGCCGGCGTCTTTGTATCGTCCCGACGTGATCTGTTCGTAGGTGACGCCGCTCTGCTTGTCCGACTCCGTTTGATTGAGGAAGGATGAGTTCACGCCGACGTTGCCGATGAGCGCCGTTTTGAGCGCAACGATGTGGTCGGTTGATGCCGCGATCCAATAGCCGCCGGACAGCGCATCGCCTCGGACGTAGGCGACGGTGGGAACGTGGACTTCGCCGAGCGCCGTCGCGATCTCGTCGGCTGCCGCAGGAGTCCCGCCGTCGGAATCAAGGAATACGACGAGCGCTTTCTTGTCGTTGAAATCCATGTTGCGGATGGCTTGCGAGACGTCCCACGAACTCACCGGCGTATCGGTCGATTCTTCCGAAGACAGGAAGCCGCCCACGTCGAGCGTTGCAACATTGCAGCCGCTGCCGGCGAAGCCGTATATGTTTCGCGAGGCGTTCGACGAATCGGATTGCTGGCTGGATGATTGAGCGAGGAATACGATGGCGAGTGCCGCGAGGAGGACTCCTGAAATAATGAGAACGATATGTTTTTTCATGCTGTGGCGTCCGCAGGCATATCCATTTGCTTTGAATGTACCACGCCGGCCTGCCCCGCACAAACCGTAAGTTTTCCGGGATTTATGTGTATAATAAAGAAACGTCGCAAAATTACATTAAAAAATCATGAAAAACAGACCGATACATTTCGAGGTTCAGGCGGATGATGCGGAGCGGGCGAAAAAGTTTTATGAAAACACGCTGGGGTGGAAGATCGAGAAATCCAGCATGCCGGGCGTGGGCATGGACTATTGGATGGTGATGACGGGGGAAGGGCCGGGCATCGACGGCGGCCTCTACAAGCGGAGCGACAGTCCGCGTCCATTGAAGAGCTTTGACTTGACGATCCTCGTCGACGACATGGATCGCGTCATCAAGGCCATCAAGGACAATGGCGGCACGATTGAGCCGTGGGAAGGAAAAGAAAAATGGGAGATGAAAGGACTCGGATGGTTCTCTCGGGCGACTGACACCGAAGGCAACACGCTCGGCTTGCTTCAGCCGACCGACTGGCAGCCGAAGTAAATTTAAATTACGGCCGCCGAGGATCTGAATGATTTCGCAGCGCGGGTAATTTTGATACGCGGAGATTGATCCGCATGAGCCGCTCGATTGCTTGGACGTCTCTCCGCTCGTCCGGCCGCGCGAAGGAAATGGCGTACCCCGAACCTCCGGCGCGGCCCGTGCGCCCGATGCGATGAACGTAATCCTCCGCAATCGTAGGGAGGTCGTAGTTGATGACGAGTTCGATGTTCTGCACGTCGATGCCCCGTGCGGCAATGTCCGTCGCGACCACAATCCGATATTTCCCGTTCTTGAATCCGGCGAGCGCGTCGCGCCGCTGGTTTAAGGATCGATTCGAATGGAGCTCGGCGGCGGTATGCCCGAGAGCGCGAAGGCGGGCGGCAATCTTCCTGGCGCTGAACTTTGTCCGTGCGAATACGAGCACGGAACCGCGATATTCCTGCAGCACCTTTTCAAGGAGATGGGCTTTTTCGGGCTGCGATACGAAAAATAATTCCTGGGTGATGTCTTTTGCGGCGGTGCCGGAGCGGGCGATCTCAACCCGCAAGGGGAGTTTCAAATATGACTGCGCCATGGCAATGATGTTTTCCGGCATCGTTGCGGAAAAAAGAAACGTTTGCCGTTCTTTCGGTAAAAAAGCGAGGATCCGTTTCAGTTGTGGGGCGAATCCCATGTCGAGCATGCGATCCGCTTCGTCCAAAACAACCATTCTCATATCCCGGAGCGTCACGGTTTTTTGCGCGAGGTGGTCAAGAAGGCGTCCCGGCGTAGCAACGATGACCTGCGGATTGCGCCGCAGGGCGTGCAGCTGCCGGCCGATCGATTCGCCGCCGATAAGAACCGCGGTCTTTATGCCGAGCGGCGTCCCGATCTTCCGCAGTGACTCGTCTACTTGTTCCGCAAGTTCTCGCGTCGGTACGAGGATGAGCCCGCGCTGATGCGGGTTCTTGAGAAGGTTTTGCAACAGGGGAATGCCGAACGCGAATGTCTTGCCGGTTCCCGTTTGGGCAACGCCCATAATATCTTTTCCTTCGAGCGCTTGCGGTATTGATTGTTCCTGGATCGGCGTCGGAACGGTAAGCGCCAATCTATCGAGAACGGCAAGAATGTTCGGCGCAATGCCGAGCCCATAGAATGATGCGGTGCGATTGGTCATGCGGCGAGATGGGCGTCCAAAGTTTTATAGATCTCGTGGATCAATTTTCTGAACAACTCCCGGCGTTTCCACAGTGCATTGTTATCGGAAACGTCATTGCGCCGGATCATGGCGAGTTCTCTGATCGCGACATAGCGATCATGTCCGAGGTCAACGGTCGATTTTCTGTCGATGTCTTCTATGCCTTGGTAAACCTGTTTGAGATAAAAATATTTGTGGGGCATTTCGCTTGCGCGCTCCGCTTTTTCTCCCAGAAACGCAACGAAGGACGCATCCGATTCGATGAATTTTACAAAGTCATGGATCGAAACGAAGAAATCGAAACCCGCCGCCGTTTCTTTCACCTTGCTGAATGTCCGACGCAACGTTTCTCGCGCTTTTGGTGTGTTATTCATTTGATTGCAGGCTTCTGCATCATACGCTAATTCGCGTTTATTTGATACCCCGAGGGGAGACTGCGGAGCTTTTTGGGCGTTTAGAACTTGCACGAGACTGCCGCTGCGGTAGCACGTTTGGACAGTACCCACGCGGAAGATTTTTATTCCAGGTATAATGAATATATCCATGACCCTTGGCAAAAACGGCTTCACGCTTGTTGAAATTCTCATAGTCATTGCGATTGTCGCGGTCACTTCGGTGATTGTGCTTCTTATCATGAACCCGGCAGAATTACTGCGACAAGGCCGCGATGCGCAGCGGGTGTCTGATATGGCGACGCTCAAAAGCGCCGTATCGCTTTATGTCGTTGATTTTGGAACCAGTGCGCTGAACAATCCTTCGTCCACCTACGTGTCCATTCCTGATCCGGCAGCGACATCAACCAGCGGAGATCAATGTCAGGGGCTCGGCCTCCCGAACACCAACACCTATCAGTGCGCCGCCTCGGCGACGTATCGCGGGATTAACGGTGCGGGCTGGATTGCGGTGACTTTTACGCTGCTCTCGAGCGGCAGCCCCATAGAGAAGCTCCCCGTCGATCCGCAGAATACGACCACAACGGGGCTGTATTACACCTTCGACGCCAATGGAGCTTCATGGGAGTTTTCTGCGGGCACGGAATCCCAGAAATATTCTCTAGCGGGAGCTCGCGACGTGGTTTCGACCGACGGAGGAAAGTATGCCGATCGGCTCGAAATGGGAACGAGTTTCGCGCTCCTGCCATTCGACCCAAGCACAAATTCGTCGAGTACGCCGCCGGTCATATCAAATGTAAGCGCTTCGAACATCGGCACGACGACCGCGCAGATTTCCTGGACGACCGATCAGCTGGCCTACAACGCAGTGAATTACGGACTCACCTCGTCGTACGGTTCATCAAGCTCGAATGGCTCGTTCGTCACAAATCACAATCTCTCGCTTTCGTCGCTCGCGCCGGGCACCACGTATCACTATCAAGCCGACTCGAATAATTCGGGCGGCGATTCGACGTCGAGCGATTTTACCTTCACGACGATTCCGCCTTTTGCCACGATAACATTTGATGCAAGTTCGACCGCGATCAGATCGGCCGGCACGAGCGTCAATACGACGACCATTACCGTCGGTTCGGGCGCGAACAATATCATTGTCATTGAACTCGGGACCGGGGCTGTTACGGCTTCGAGCACCGGGGTGACGGTTGACGGCAATGCCGCCACGAGGATTGTCCAGAAGAGCAATGGACCGAGAGATGCGGAATTGTGGTATTACCTCAACGCATCGGCAGGCTCCCATAGCGTATCCTCTTCGTTCACCGTAAACTGTCAAAGCGTCCTTACGGTGAGCTCGTTTTTCGGGGTAAACCAGAGTTCACCGCTCGACACATATTCATCGAAAGCCGCGATTTCAACAAATCCTTCAAGCACCGTAACGACGGCCAATGTAAACGAAATGATCGTCGATGCCACCAATATGGCGACGACAACGACGGCCATCGGTCCGGGACAAAATTCGATCGTGGCCAACGTCACCACCTCGGGGATTCGTCAAAATGCAAGTTACTTCATCGGTTCTACGCCGGGCACATATACAACACAATACACCGGGCAGGGATCGGCGGCGTTTACCATGGCGCAGGCGGCATTCAATCCAGCGCCTCAGTAATAAAGATCCGGCAATTTGGGAGAAATGCTGGCCATCGTCAACGACGTTCGAACCTTCCTTACAGAAAATCCAGCGATTGTAGTTCCTGCGTTGCCAGACCCGAGGACTGCCGAGGTATTGTCCTGACTCGTCAATCCAATGTGCCCCCGGTGGTGAGAGATTGGAACCTACTATGAAGAGAGATGGGGACGCTGGCGGGAATCATCCAGGTCAAATGAGCGTCATCTGAGGTCCGAAAAAGAAGACCGACCCTGAAGGGGTCGGTGAGCCAAACTGCTATTTAGCGTCGTGATCTAACATCCGGAGAACGCGCGACAGAGGTTCATCGGATACGTTTAGAAGCGCCGCTGCTAAATCGCGGGAGACTTC
>DATKNI010000022.1:0-11544 GCA_035541415.1 Minisyncoccota bacterium
ATAAACCGGTGAATTGGTTGGTGGTAGGCTAGGGAGTCCTTGCCACCAGCGACATCCAGGGCCAGGCACTGAAGTGTAACCCCAATAGGTGTGGCTATCTTCGGTTGGAACCGCTGGAACATACCAGCCGATTTGATCGGAGCGCATGCCGTCATCGAGACGACATCCGTTTGAGTCAATTGTCGAAATATCTTTTTTCTGATCGATGGCAGCACAGAGGGCGCAGAGCAGCTGCGGATTGCATGTTTGATATTCGCGCCATAATTTGCAGTTCGTAGCTCCGCAATTTCCGCATTTGTAATCTTTCGGAATCTCACCGTTCAGATATATTCCAGTTGCGGGAAAATAGGCGAGACGTTTTGCCATCGCCAGAGCTTCGCGTGGATTTCTCCAGCAGTCGAGAAGAGTTGCTGAGGGTTTTCGTCCTCGTGATTGTTGATAGCGAGCGTGCAGCACTACATACTCAGGTGTGCCGATGGGATATTTCAGCAATTCGGATTTTCGCATAGGATCTCCTGATGGTAAGATGCCGATGAGATAATAGCACAAATACGTCAATATGTCTAGCTGCCGGGCCTGGATTCGAACCAAGATACCATGATTCAGAGTCATGGGTCCTACCATTAGACGACCCGGCAATAAAAAGGCTTGGGAAACGGAGAAAACTCCACAGAAAATAAGGGATGCGTGCGATTCCTATGATACAATAAAACTATGCGCGATATCAAATCGCTGAAGGTTCTCATTGAAAAAATGTTGGGGGAGTCGATCGATACGATATCGATCATTAACCTCGTCGACCTCCTTGTGGAGTTCGCCTACGTGTCGAACGCGTCCGACATCCACATCGAGCCCACCAAAGATTACTTGCGTATCCGCTACCGCATCGACGGCTTGCTCTTTGATTCGTACGACAAGAAGATCGACATGAAGCTCCATCCGGAGATTATCAGCCGCATCAAGGTGCTTTCCGGCCTTCGCACGGACGAACATTTGCTCCCGCAAGATGGACGCTTGCGTGTGGGCATCGAAGATTTTGGCGGCGTCGATGTGCGCGTTTCCATCATTCCGACGTACTACGGCGAGAACGCGATTTTGCGCGTCTTGGCCGGAACGCAAAATTTTGAACTCAAAGACCTCGGCTTCAGTCCCCAGGACCTCAAAAAAGTGATGGGGGCGATCGGAAAGCCGTACGGCATGATTCTTGCGAACGGCCCGACCGGTTCCGGAAAGACGACGACGCTCTACACGCTCCTCAAACAATTGAACAGCCCGGAAACGGCAATCGTGACGATCGAAGACCCGATCGAATATTCGCTCGACGGCACGACGCAAATCCAAACGAATGCAGAAATCGGATTTACGTTTGCAAACGGTTTGCGTTCGATCTTGCGCCAAGACCCGAACGTGGTGATGGTCGGCGAAATCCGCGACGAAGAAACGGCGGCGATCGCCGTGAACGCGGCCTTGACCGGCCACTTGGTGCTTTCAACCTTGCACACGAACGACTCGGCAACGACGTTTCCGCGCTTGCTCGATATGGGCGTGCCATCGTTCCTCGTCGCTTCAACGGTGAACGTGGCCATTGGCCAGCGCCTCGTGCGCAAACTGTGCCAGAAGTGCAAAGTGGACCGCAAGCTTTCCCTCGACGAGTTCAAGAGCCTCCTTGAAATCATTCCCACCCTGCGGCCGGAAATGAAATTCTTTAAGGCGCAGGGCTGCTCCGAGTGCAACGGGAGCGGCTATCAGGGCCGCTTGGGCGTCCGCGAAGTTTTAGAAGTTACCGACGACGTGCGCCAGCTCATCATGAATCGCGCAACGGCGCATGAAATTAAAGAGCAGGCGATGAAAGACGGCATGACCACGATGATCGAAGACGCGTTGCGCAAAGCGTCGCTCGGCCTCACGTCGATCGAAGAAATTTTGCGCGTGGTACACGAATAACATGGAGCGCCATTCGCCAAATTCCATGTCGCCGCATCCGATGCCGCCGCACAAATCCACCGCCGCCGACGAGCCGATTCCAGCCGCGCTCACCGGCGGATCGAATCCCGCGGCATCCGCGTCTGCGCCTGACGTCGCACCGCCGCCAGCCCCTCCGGCGCCAGCTGTTGCTGCGGAGCCTCCAAAAAAAGCGCCCAAAGCGCCAAAGCCGCCCGGCAAGCCCGGCATTTTCTCGCGGTTTTTCGGCAGGATTTCCGTGCAGGATCGCATCAACTTCGCCCGCCACCTCTCGCTCGTCATCAAAGCGGGCCTGCCTATTTTTGAAGGGCTTAAGATCATCCAGTCGCAGACCGAGTCGGCAACGCTCAAAAAAGTTTTGGAAAGTTTGATTGCCGATGTGAACAACGGAAAATTCCTCGCTGACGGTTTGGATAAATATCAGTATCTCTTCGGCGATTTCTTCGTGAACATCGTCCGGGTGGGCGAGTCGAGCGGAACCCTCTCCAAGAATCTTTTGTATCTCGCGGATGAATTGAACCGTTCCAAAGTGCTCGAAAGCAAAGTGCGGTCCGCGATGATTTATCCGCTCGTCATCTTGTGCGCAACGCTCGGCGTCGCCGGGTTCCTCACGTTCTATGTGTTCCCCAAACTGATCCCGGTATTCGGCAGTTTGAACGTGAGCCTGCCTTTGACGACCGTGATCATGCTTTCGGCGCTCCACTTTTTGCAGACGTATGGCATCCAGACATTTCTTGGCCTCATCGTGTTCCTTATTATTGTAAGAATTTTGGTCAAACGGGTTACCGGAATCCGCTACATGATCGATCGGCTGACCCTCATGATTCCGGTGGTTTCGGATCTTGTGGTCGGCGTGAACATGGTGAACTTCACGCGCGTGCTCGGCTTGTTGCTGAAAAGCGGCGTGAAAATCGTGGAGGCATTGAATATCACGGCCGCAACGGTCACGAATCTGGTGTACAAGCGGATCATTTTGGAATCTTCCGAAGAAGTTAAGAAAGGGGCGCAGATGGGCGTCTATCTTTCCAAGCACAAACACTTCTTCCCGCCGCTCGTTTCGGGCATGGTGCTCATCGGCGAAAGCACGGGCAACCTCGAAGAGAACCTGGAATATCTTTCAACCTATTACGACGAAGAAGTCGATAACAAGCTTCACTCGCTCACGTCGCTTATTGAGCCGTTGATGCTTCTCGTCATGGGTCTGCTCGTGGGGTTCGTCGCCCTCTCAATCATTACGCCGATCTATTCAATCTCCCAAGGCGTCAAATAACCTATGTCGAGGAAGGGAACCACGCTCATAGACCTCGTAATGAGCATCGCCATCATTGCTCTGCTTTTCGGCGGCGTCTATTTGGTTTATTTTTCGATCGAAACGGCCATTGCAAACGTGAGCGTCCGCGCCGCGGCAACACAGGCGATCAACAACGAGATTGAATTGATTCGGAACTTGCCGTACGCGAGCGTTGGTACGGTGAGCGGCATTCCGAACGGCGTCATACCGCAGAGCCAAACCGTGACACAGGGCAATTTTACCTTCACCCTGCAAACGACGATTTTGAACATCCAAGATCCGTACGACACGTCGCCGTCGAGTTCGCCGGTCGCCGATTACAAACTTGTCGACATTACCGCGAGCTGCCCCTTGTGCACCCGCTTCATTCCCATTGAAATAACGACGACGGTCGCGCCGTCGCTTCTTGCGCAGGGGACGGTGTATGGTTCGATTTTCGTGTACGCGATTGACGCAAACGGCCAGCCGGTTTCGAATGCCAATATTCAAATCGTGAACGCGTCGGTCACGCCGAGCATCAACCTCACCGACACGACGAATGCGAGCGGCGTCCTCAAACTCATCGGCGTGCCGACGAGTTCGCAAGGCTATCAAATCTTTGCCTCGAAAGCCGGATACTCGAGCGCGCAGACGTATCCCGTGGGCGGGGCCAGCAATCCAAATCCGGTTCAGCCGAACATCACCGTTGCTTCGCAGACCGTGAGTAATCTCACCTTCGCGATCGATCGCATGAGTTCGCTTGCCATTTCAACGGCCAACAACCGCTGCCAGGCCATCGGCAACGAATCGTTTTCCATCGCCGGGGCCAAACTCATCGGCACCGGCCCTGACGTGCTCAAATTCTCGACGTCATCCAAGACGAACGCGAGCGGTACGGTGAACTTTTCAAGCCTTGAGTGGGATACGTATTCATTGGCGCTGAGCGATGCCGGCAAAGATGTTGTGGGAACCATCCCATTGAATCCGATCACGATCAATCCGAGCACGTCGCAGACATTCGCTTTCATCCTGCAGGGCGCCGCCGATCCATCGCTTCTCGTCACGACGGAAGACTCGGCAACCGGCGCCGGCGTCACGAATGCGCAAGTCACGCTCACGCGGAACAGCGTTTCGCAGATGCAAGTTACGGGACAAGCCACGTTTTCCCAGACTGATTGGTCCGCGTCGGGAACCTATTCGAGCGCAAGCGGGATCGACACGTCGCAAGCCGGCGTGATCGGATTGCTTGCGAATGCAACGTCCGGATATGCGACCACGACGAGCTGGCTCGTTTCAAACACCTTTGACGTCGGAGGATCGAGCTCAACCTTTAATACCATCACGTGGTCGCCAGCCTCCGAGCCAACGTCTACCATGCTCCAGTTCCAGGTTGCGGCGAATAACGATAATGCCACGTGGAATTTCATCGGGCCCGATGGTTCGGCGGGAACGTTTTTTACGGCAACCGGATCATTGCCGGCGGCGCTCTCCGGGAACCGCTATTTCCGCTACAAGGTTTATATGAGCACAGGAGACGCGTCGACCACACCCCAGCTCACGGGCCTCACGGTGAATTTTACGGCAAATTGCGTGCCACCGTACCAGGTTCTTTTTGGAAACTTGGCGCAGGCGAATTACAGCTACGACGCCATTGCGCCGAATTATAATGAAACGAGCGGAACGGTTCTCATCGGGTCGGGGAGTCAGCCGCTCGTCATAACCCTCACGCACCAATGAACACTACTTCGCGCCAATCCGGATTTTCCCTCATCGAAGTTCTCGTGGTCGTCGCGATCGCGGCGGGGGTTGTGCTCGTCGTGAGCAATTTCAGCAACAATATCACGGGCCTCGATGTGCTCGTAAATTCCGAGCTTCAATCAAAATCCGACGTGAGCCAAACGCTCCAGATCATGACGGAAGAAATCCATTCGGCTTCGGTGTCGGCGAACGGCGCCTATGCGATTGATTCCGCCACGGGCACCTCGTTTGCGTTTTACAGCGACATCAACAAAAACGGCCAGGCGGAACACGTCCGGTATTTCTATTCCACGTCAACCATCTACAAAGGCGTCATTGCGCCCAGCGGCACTCCGCCAACCTATCCGACTTCAAGCGAAGTGATAACGGATGTCGTTGATAATGCGATCGTAACCACATCGTCGCCGCTCTTTACGTACTACGACAGTTCATATACCGGCTCGCAATCGCCGATGACCTATCCGATCGCCGTGCAAAGCATCCGGCTCGTGAAGGTCGCGTTCACGGTGCAGACCAACACCACGTCCACCAAGCAGAAATCGCCGCTCCAATATTTTTCAAACCTCATCGATCTCCGCAACCTCGACAGCAATTAATATATGAAAAAAATCTTAAACCATATCCTACGGGAAAAACGGCGCGGCCAGCTTGCGGTCGAACTTTTGGTGCTCGCCGCGATCGTGATCACGCTGATCGGCGGATTTGTGTCGCTCGCGGCGTCATTCCTCAATCTCTCCGTGCGCGCGCAGAACGAGGCGCAGGCGCTCGCGATTGCGGAGGCGGGGATTGAGTACTATAAATGGCACCTCGCCTATTCGTCGCAAGATTTCACCGACGGGACGGGCCAGGCCGGGCCGTACGTCCATACCTACTACAACAAAAACGGCTCGGCGATCGGGCAATTTTCTTTGAATATTGCGGCGCCGTCGAGCGGATCGACGATCGTAACCATCACGAGCACCGGCAGCGTGAATGCCGATCCGAGCGTCAAAAAAATAATTACAGTCCGCCTCGGCGTGCCGTCATTCGCGCAATATGCCTGGGTTTTGAACAGTGCCGTAGAATTTGGTTCGACGGCACAAGTTTATGGAACCATTTATTCCAATAACGGGGTCCATTTTGACGGCGTTGCGCACAATCTTGTGGAGAGCGCGCTCACAACCTATACCGATCCCGACAACGGCTTGACGGAATGGGCCGTCTATACCGACGGCCCGCCAGCCGATCCGCGGCCCACGACAACCCTGTCGTCCCAGCCGGGCATTTTCTTGGCAGGCCGATCGCTCGGCGTTCCCGCCATCGATTTTGCCGGAATCACGCAAGACCTCGCCGCCATCAAAACGCTTGCGCAGGCATCCGGAACGTATTATGCGAGCTCGTCCGCCAAGGGTTGGGATCTTGCGCTTACGACGACCACATTCTCGCTGTATAAAGTGACGGCGACATCGTCCGCGCCCCATAACTGCACGAATGCCGACAACCAGTCCAGCTGGGATTTGTGGAGCATCTCCACCGAGTCGCTCTATGCAACGGGAACGATCCCGCAAAACGGAAACATGTTTTTTGAGGACAACCTCTGGGTGCGCGGGCATATTAACGGCGTCCGCGTGACGATCGCGTCGGGGCGGTTCCCGGCGAATCAATCCACGTATTCGAACATCACCGTGAACAACAGCATCACCTACGGAAATTTCAACGGCTCGGATACGATCGCGCTGATTTCACAGAACAACATCAATGTCGGGTACAACGTCGACAACGATCTCGTGATCGATGCCGCCCTCATGGCGCAGAACGGCTGGATCGGCCGCTACTATTACAGCTCAAACTGCGGCTCAAGTTATATCCGGAACTCGCTCACAACGTATGGCATCATGGGAACAAATCTCCGCTCCGCATTCAACTACGGCACGAGCGGTTTCACCACGCGCACCTACAATTACGACGCCAATCTTCTGTACAGTCCGCCGCCGAGCTTCCCGCTCACGACAAACGGCTACCAGCTCATTTCGTGGCAGGAATTGCAATAGCGAATGGTAGAATAGAAATATGCATTCACGCCGAGGACTCACGCTAATCGAAATCGTCATAACCGTCGCGATCATCGGCATCGTGTCGGGCGTCTACTTCCTCGTTGCGAATCCGGCGGGGCAGGTGCAGGGCGCCCGCAACTCCCGCCGCTCGCTCGATTTGCAGAACATCATGCTTGCCATCCGCCAAAACATCGCGGACGGCGGCACGGGAACGTTCACGTGCTCATCGGGCTCGGTGCCGACTTCCACGAAAACGATGACGAGCGCCGGAGGCGGCTACAACATTGCGCCGTGTCTCATCCCGACCTATCTCGCGACGATGCCGATCGATCCCGGAACGACAACGGCGTACTACAATTCACCGACCGACTACAACACGGCGTACACGATCGTCTACAACAGCGCTTCGGGAACCATAACGCTTTCCGCGCCGGCGGCGGAACTCAAGAAAACAATTTCGATAACGCGGTAATCACTGTCCGTTTGCCGGAACGTACACGGGGCCGTATGTTTCGCTGGCTGACGATCCCTGCCATGCGATCATTTCGTAGTAGAGCGGCTGGTCGGTATATGCGTCAACCAGTTGGAGGGAATAGGATCCCGTACTGCCCGGGTTTGCCTGCTCAAGGAACTGGTCATACGGGCCGTCGTTGTTTTGTGCGCGATAGAAAATAATATCGGTGGTATCGCTCGCCAAATTCTGCCAGCCGATCTCAATGTTTTGGTTGGAGTGCTGGACCCAGAAGCTGCCGTTCGCTTGGCCGTAGCCCGTGATTTGCACCTGCGGATTATAGAATGGATTTCCGGCGTGCGTGGCGTCTGTGGTTGTTGTTGCGGTCGACGTCGGGGTGGTCGTCGTGTTTTGGGTCGAGCTCGCATTATTGTTATTTTGGTTCGTGCTCGTTGCGGTGCTCGTGGGATTCGTGCCGTTGTTTTGATTGCCGCCATTATCGGTGGGCGGCGTACTGGTGGACGGCGTTATCGGCGTTGTGGAGTCCCAAACGATAGTCGACGTTTCATTGCCGGGCGCGCCCGAGGTCCCGGAAGTTTCGGCAGTGCCCAGGGCCTGCACGTAGTATTGATATTTGAGATCGTTCACGCCGAGCGAAAAGATCGCCGAACCGTTCAGCAGATTAAGATTGATGAGAAGAGTCTCCCACAGTTTATAGGTGCTTGTGTTGCTGCCGATGCCGCGGAAGATGTTGAGTTCGAGCGTGTTGTTGGGGAGATTGGCCCATTGCACCACGAGCGAATTGTTCTTGCCGTTTTTTGTGAGATAGAGCGACACGCTCGGCGGGGGAGGCGGGGGAGGAACGTAGGGGGTTTCAACGCGCTGATTGATGCCGACGGGCGTTGGTTGGAATGAGCTGTTCAGGTTCACCACGAGGACCGCGAGCGCGCCCACGATCAAAAGCCCGCAGATCCAGATGACAAGAAATTGGTGTTTTTGGAAAAATGCTCTCATGAGAGTTCATCAACCAGCATCACCTCGAGCGGGATCGAGGCAAAGGGCGAGTACCGCATTTCGGAATACGCCCGGATGAGTGACTTCTCTATTTTAACAAGGAATGTTGCATCGGCGGCTGTGGTTAACTTTTTTGCAGCGGCGAGCTCGTCTTTTGTGAGGTCCTTTTCAAATATGGCCTCGAGCGCCGGATTCACTTTGAGCGAAAGGACTTTGCGCAGGTAATGGATGAGGTCTTTGGTGAATTGCACAAGATTATGGCCTTCATCGCCGAGTTCGGCGACTGCCGCGAGCGAACCTTTTACGTCTTTTTTAATGATTTTTTCGGCGAGGTCATGGACTTTTTTGAATCCGGTGCGGCCGGTGATCCGCTCGGCGTCAGCGAGCGTGATCGAGGTCGAGAGCGAGGCGATCTGGTCAAGAAGCGTTATCGCGTCGCGGAAACTGCCTTCCGCCGCCGCGGCGATGAGCTCGAGCGACGCATCGTCGATTTTAATGCTCTCTTTTTTGGCGATCATCGCGAGATGCTCGACCATCGTGGCCTTGGTGAGCTTTTTGAAAACGAATCGCTGCGCGCGCGACGTGATTGTGGGCGGCAGTTTTTCGAATTCTGTCGTGGCAAGGATGATCGCGGCGTGCTTGGGCGGCTCTTCGAGCGTTTTGAGCAGCGCGTTAAAAGCGGCGCCGGTCAGCATGTGGGCTTCGTCAATAATATAGACTTTGTGCGCGGCGGATGACGGCGACGTCTTGATGCTTTCTTTGAGATTGCGGATTTCATCGATGCCGCGGTTGGATGCCGCATCGATTTCGATCACGTCGAAAGAGGTCTGCGCGTCGATTTCTTTGCACTCGCGGCATTCGTTGCAGGGTTCGCCGCGTTTTGCGAATGCGGGATCGCTGCGGCGTTTCTCGCAGTTCAAAAGCTTTGCCATGAGGCGGGCGGTTGACGTCTTGCCTGTCCCGCGAGGACCGTAAAAGATGTATGCCTGGCCGAGGCGACCGGTTTTGGCGGCGTTTCTGATGATCTCGACGTTCGTATCCTGGCCCAAAACCTCGTCAAGTTTTTGGGGCCGATATTTGCGATAAAGCGCCTGGGGCATATTGCATTGAGTATACCCCAAAACGCCTGAAAAATCATTGATTTTGGGCCGATTTATCACTATTATAAGAGAAACCGTTCATCCATGCCGTACGAATTAAGCATCGGCCAATTCAAGGGCCCGCTCGACAAGCTCCTTGAGCTTATTGAGGAGCAAAAATTGGATGTAAGCGAGGTGAGTCTTGCAAAAGTCACCGACGGCTTTTTGAAGTACCTCGATGAATTCAAACAGGGCGGAGGATTCATGATCGAAGAACGCTTCCGCCTCGACCTCCGCGTGCTTGCCGATTTCATTTCCGTCGCGAGCCGCCTTATTTTTTTGAAATCGAAATATTTATTGCCCGGACTCGTCTTGACGGACGACGAAGAGGCCAGCATCAAAGAGCTCGAGGGCCATCTCCGCATCTACCAGCAGCTCAAGCCGGCGCTTCGGTACATCAACAACCTGTGGCACGAAAGCCACAGGTCCTACAGCCGGCCGTATTTTTTGGGCCGCGGATCGAGCGCCGGCATGGCGCCCGACCAGAAAGTTTTTTATCCGGGCGGCACGACGACCCTCGACCGTCTGCGCGAGGCGCTCGGCGGAATTTTTGAAACCATCAAGACCTACGAGCTTGAGACCGAGACAATAAAGGAAAAAATCGTCACTCTCGAAGAAAAAATCAGCGAAGTCCTGGGGCGCATCCAGAAGGAGGGCGATGTGCAGTTTAAGAGCCTGTCCGATGAGAAGTCCCGGTCGGAAATGATCGTCGTTTTTTTGGCCATTCTGCACCTCGCCCGCGAACAGCTCGTTTTCCTGGAGCAACTCGATAATTTTTCTGATATAATGGTCAAGAAACCGGTATCGTAACTCATGGACAACATCGAACAAAAACGGGCGTCTCTCGAAGCCCTGCTCTTCATCCACGGCGAGCCGCTGACGTTCAAGCGCATCGGCACGGTGCTCGGCATCAATCCCGACGAACTCGGCCCGTTCATCGAGGAATATAAAAAATCGCTCGAAACTTCCGGCCGCGGCTTGCAGCTCATCGCTGACCGCGAAAAGGCCCAGCTCACCACGAAGCCCGAGTTCAACGGCATCCTCGAACAATTTGTGAAAGAAGAAATCACCGAAGATCTCACGCCCGCGTCGCTTGAGGCGCTTTCCATCATCGCGTATCTCGGGCCGATCTCGCGCGCCAAGCTTGAATATCTCCGCGGCGTAAATTCCATCGTCATTTTGCGGAGCCTCATGATCCGCGGCCTTGTCGAGCGCGCCGCCGATCCTGAACATCCGGGCGGCTTCGTATATATGACGACCTTCGACCTTATGAAGCATCTTGGCATTAAAGACAAGCGCGACCTTCCGGATTTTGCAAAGTTCCAGGAGCTTCTTACGGTATTTGAAGAGCAAAATAAAGACTCGGGAGGCGCGGATCAGGCCGCCGTGCCGCTGCCGGTCCCGCCGCCACAAGCGTAATCATGTCGAACCACTCGCTCAAATTTCTTTTCCTTTTCGTACTGATTGGCGTCGTCCTTTTCTCGCGCTCGGCATATCACGAGACCCGAGCCCCGCTTGAGAGCCTGTCCGCTAACGAAACCCAAGCCGTGGCGCACCCCTCGCTCAACGACCCGATGGGCCTCATCGCCCTCAAAGCCGCGACGGCAACAACGGGGAGCGCCTCGTCGGATCCCGCGCCGAGCGTTCCTACGGCTACGCGTGCGGCGGCAACCGTCGGCTACGTGATCGGTGATTCAACGCCGGCGTATGCCAAGGTGGGGAATGCCGCGCCGCCCACGCTCCACGACGCCGAATCGCTCATCGCCGATCTTTCGAACGGATCGCCCCTGCTTTCCTTGAATACCAACGCCCGCTGGCCGCTCGCGTCGCTCACCAAACTCATGACGGCGGAGGTGGTGTATGATCGCATGGATTTGAATGCGCATGTTACGATCACGCCGCAGATGTTCGCTGTTG
>DATKNI010000023.1:0-18183 GCA_035541415.1 Minisyncoccota bacterium
CCTGCACGGCGAACCGGAAAAAATGGTCATCAAATTCGGCCGCATGGGAAAATTTTTGGCTTGCCCGCAGCCCGGCGTGAAAGTCACGTTGCCGATGCCCGAAGAAGCGGCGCAAATCAAAGCGCTCGAAGAAAAAACCAAGGGCGAAGCCTGTCCCATCTGCGGCAAGCCGATGAAAGTGCGCCGCGGCCGATTCGGCTTCTTCCTCGGCTGCACCGACTACCCAAACTGCAAAGGCGTTGCAAAGATCTGGGACAAAACCGGATTCAAATGCCCCAACTGCGTTGCCGTTGGGGAACATCCCGATGAAAAAAATGCCGCACTCGCGGAAAAAGTCCGGGCTGGCGGCCCCGGCGACGTCGTCCTCAAAAAATCGCGCGGACGCGGCAAGCCGTTCTATGCCTGCACCCGCTTCCCCGACTGCACGTTCGTGATGAACAAAAAACCGGAATCCCAGGAAGAACTCGACGCGGCATACCAGCACTGGAAGGAAAATCCTCCCAAACCAAAGGCGCCCGGCACCCGCGGACGGTTCGTCCGCAAGCCTGCCACAAAGGGAGAGAAATAATTTGCGTAATCCGTTTTGCAGCCATAGGATAGATAGATGACTGTCAAGGAGATCGCCCGCAAGGAGCCCACAAGCCTCATTGGCCGGGCTTTTGCTTTTTCCCAGGCCGCCCACAAGGCCCAGCAGCGCAAGAGCGGCGAGCCGTATTTCAACCACGCGCTCGCGACGGCGGAAATCCTCAACACCTGGCACCTCGACGAAGACACGATCGCGGCGGGCCTCCTCCATGACACCGTGGAAGACACGGGCATCCCGCTCACAACGATTGAAAAACAATTCAACAAAGACGTGGCGTTTCTCGTGGACGGCGTCACCAAGCTCGGCCACATCAAATACCGCGGCGAGGAATCGAAGATCGAGAACTTCCGCAAAATGATCCTCGCGCTTTCGCACGACCTGCGCGTGGTATTCATCAAGCTCGCCGACCGCATGCACAATATGCAGACGCTTTCGCACCTGCCGCCCGCCAAACAAAAACGGGTCGCATTGGAAACCGACGAGATCTATGCCCCGCTCGCCTATCGCTTGGGGATGCACAATGTGAGCGGCGAACTGCAGGACCTCGCATTCCCCTATCTCCACCCGAAAGAATACGACCGCCTTGTTGCGACCGCCAAGGAACGATACGAGGAGCGTTTGAAATATTTGGAAAAAATTAAACCGCAGGTGCGCAAAACGCTCGAAGAGCACGACATCAAGCCGCTCGACATCGAAGTCCGCGCAAAACGGTATGCGAGCTTGTACAAAAAGTTGATGCGCCGCGACATGGATATCAGCCGCGTGTACGACTTGGTCGCCATGCGCGTCATTGTCGATACCGTGGCCCAATGTTATGCGGCGCTTGGCGTGATCCACGAACTGTGGACGCCGGTCCCGCGCCGCATCAAGGACTATCTTGCGATGCCCAAACCGAACGGCTATCGCAGCCTCCACACCACGGTGATCGGCCCTGACGGCAAGACGATCGAGTTCCAAATCCGCACCCAGGAAATGCACGATGAAAACGAATACGGCGTCGCCGCGCACTGGCTCTACGACCAAAAGCGGCGCGGCGAGGCGGTCTCCGGCAAAAAGCTCGCCAAAGAAATCGAATGGGTGCAGCAACTCAAGCATTGGCAGGAACACTTCTCCGGAAAATCCGAGAATCCCGACGAATTCCTCGAAGCGATGAAGATCAATTTCTTCACCGACCGCATTTTTGCCGTCACGCCGCATGGCGACGTAATCGATCTCCCCCAGGGCGCAACGCCGATTGATTTTGCATATCATGTCCATTCTGAAATCGGCAACAGCGCAACCGGCGCGCGCGTGAATGGCGGCCTCGTCCCCCTCGACTATGTTTTGAAGTCGGGCGACGTCGTCGAAATCATCACGCAAAAAGGCAAAAAACCTTCGGCCGACTGGCTCCGGTTTGTGAAGACCGCAATCGCCCGCGACCATATAAGGACTGTCCTGCGCGGCAAAGACCGGCTGCTCCGCGACAAACGCCCGTAACCGCGCCTACGTTCCGCCCCGTTCCTGCTTGAGCTTGCGAAGAATATTTTCGAGTTCCTCTTCTGAGTAAAACGTAATCGTAATGCGGCCGGTGTTTGCGCCTTTGCGGATTTCAACCGGAGCGCCGAGCGATGAACTCAATTCATCTTGCATCATCTTCACTTCGGCCGGAATATTTTCTTCCGTGAGCGGCGGGCGTCCGCGGCGCGGCCCACCCGTGATAGCCGCGCGTTCCTTTGCCGCGCGAGTCGTAAGTTTATTCGTGATGATGTCGTCAAACAGCCGCTTCTGCGCGCCCGGATCATCGATGCCGAGAAGTAGCCGCGCATGGCTCTCGGAGATCTCCCCTTTCTCAACCGCAATGCGGATATATTCCGGCAGGTCGAGCAAGCGCATCGTGTTTGCAACCACTTCGCGCGATTTGCCGAGCTTCGCCGCAATCTCGCGCTGGGTCATGCGGAACTCTTCCTGAAGCCGCGCGAACGCGCGCGCCGTTTCGATCGGATTCAAATTTTCCCGCTGGATATTTTCGATGACGGCGAGCTCGAGTTTCTCGCGCTCAAGATGAACGTTGCGGATGATCGCCGGCACCGAATGGAGGCCGAGCATTTTTGCGGCAAGATAGCGCCGTTCGCCGGCGATGATTTCATATTCAACCATGATGCCCGTGGGAGTCTCGCGCTCCTCTTTGGCGACGACGAGGGGCTGGAGAATGCCAAATTCGCGGATGGAATTCGCGAGGTCTTTTAGCGCCTCTTCTTCGAACGTGCGGCGCGGCTGGTCGGGATTCGCTTTTATTTTTTCGATCTCAATCTGATAGACCGATTCGCTCGCGGTGAGTTCCGGATTTTTTTCATTAAATTTTGATGAAGGCGCGCTTGGCTGCGGGCGCGCAGGTTGTGCAGGCTGCATAGGCTGTACGGGTTGTGCAGGTTGGGCCGGTTGCGCGGGATGCACGGGCTGTGTGGAAGGCTGCGCAACGGGCATGTTCGCCTGCGGCTCGCGCGAAGGAAGTTCGGGACGCGGCTGATTCAAGGATTGGTTACCCGGTTGGTTTTGCCCGTTCTGATTCCCTTTCTGCGGTATTAAGGATTCCAACCCTTTGCCAAGCATGCTTATAGATTAAAGTTTCCAAACTCACTATTCAAGGCGATGGCTCGGGGCTCTTCATTCCATGAGGATTCCTGCTCAATGATCTCGCGGGCGAGGCGCTCATACGCAATCGCGCCCGGCGAGTCGGGCCGGTAGAGAACAATCGGCTTCCCAAAGCTCGGCGCTTCGGCAAGCGCGACGGCGCGCGGGATCTCGACGTCAAAAACGCGATGCGGGAAATGCTGGCGGATGTTCTTCGAAACATCGCGGCTCAACCGTTCGCGCTTGTCATACATCGTGATGAGCGCGCCGGCAACGCGGATCGGATGCCGGAGATTGGTGCGAATGAGCTCAACGGTTTCGAGAAGCTGGCCGATGCCCTCAAGGCTGTAGTATTCGGTCTGCACCGGAATGAGAACCTCGTCGGCGGCGACAAGGCCGTTCACCGTGAGCAGACTCAGGCTCGGCGGAAGGTCAATCAAAATATAATCATATTGATGGCGGAGGCGATTGATAAATTTGCGCAAAAAATATTCTCGCTCCGGGACGTTCACGAGCTCAACGAGCGCTCCCGCGAGATGCGGCGCGCCGGGGATGTAATGATAATTGTAGAGCGGCGACGCCCAGATAAGCTGTTCATGCGGCAAGAGATCGAGGATGCCGTGGTAGATGCTCGTTTCGTTGATGCGCGAATCGTGGCCGAGCGCCGAACTCGCGTTCGCCTGCGGATCAAAATCGATGAGCAAGACGCGCTTCCCCGCCATCGCAAGATATGCGCCCAAATTCACCGTCGTGGTGGTCTTTCCCACGCCTCCTTTCTGGTTGCAAACAGCGATAACACGCGCCATATACCTTGATTTTACCGCGATAAATCACTATTATCAATTGTGCGCGAATCAGCTTGCTCGGGTGATGGAACTGGTAGACATTCACGACTCAAAATCGTGCGGCCGTAAGGCCATGAGGGTTCGAGTCCCTCCCCGAGCACACTTTTAATAAAAATTTAATATTCTGCGAGTAGCCGTGTTACGGCTGGAAATTGCGCGGCGAAGGAGGCGTCGCCGAAGCGTTGCTTCCGCATGCGTCATAAACATGGGTCGTTGCATTAAAGCAGTAATTGGTGGACGACCAGACATAATAGGTTGGGTCGAAATATTTTGGATCGCTCTCGCTCATGCCAAGCGGCGGCCCAAAATCATATTCGGTAATTTTTTTCCAATCGGGAGAAACCTGGAAGTCAGCGTCGTTCGCGTCGAAAGTGGCTCCAAAGGAATACGCCCGCGTTGACGTCATGGTTTTCAGATTGAGATAGTACACGGCGAACGTTCCGCGGGCGCATGCGCCGCACTGCCCCGATCCGTAGTAGGAATACCAAACATACGGCCCGTTCTTTACAAGCACCTCGTCGGGTGAAATATGCTCGACAGCAACCGTGGTTGAGGTGATGCCGTAATCGGTCGACACGATCTGCCCGTTGCTTTCATATGCCAACCGCGGTCCGCAGATGATTTCTCCCGGCTGAACCGCGTGCTCAAAATAATAGAAAGGGTACGCAGTCGGCGACGTCCCGGATGGATCGGGATCATACTGATATCCTTCTTTTGTGTTGTCTAGCACAATAGTTTGATTGATCGTCGTATTGCTGCCGGGCATGAAATAGGAAGCGGCGGAATCGGAAAATAGAGGCGCTGAGGCGCTGAAATTGTCGCCCAGATTGTAGTGACACGACGTTATCGAATAATCCCTCATTTGAGGAAGCGCAAAATCCTTAAAAGCGCTGAGGTCGCCGTCATTATGCTGCCCGGAAATCGAAGCATACGATCCCTTTTGATTGCGCGATCCGGGACTCACGGCATCAACAAGCACCTTGAGATTCTGCACGGACAAGTTCTGCATCGGCGGCAGGGCGCTCCAGGGAACATCGACCTCGAAATCATACGAATACTGGCTGGCAGCATCATTCGAAACTGTCATGGTCGGCGCGCCCCCATTCGGCTTGAGGGTCGCCACATGGCTTTGGATGTACTGCGGGAATGAATTGAAAGCGGCTGTCGCATAAACTTCTTTGGCGACGTTCGGCGCGAGCTGCCACTCGCGAACGAAAAGTTTTTTGAACTGGGCGCGGAACGCAACTTGATTGTTGAACCATTGCGCGCATTGGTCCGGATTTTGAACAGCATTGCCAAGGGTTGAAGCATTTGCATAGCAATCCTTGCTGCTGCTTAAGACGGATTCCCCGAATTGGTTGCCCCAGCCGATCGGCGGCAATGAAACATCTTGGGCATCAGCAAGCCACAGCTCAACGTGATCAAAAGCAGAAATTGCGTTCGTCGAACTTTGCGGCCACGACGGTTTGCTGCCGGTCACCTTTCCCGTGATCACGAGTCCATTCGCATTCTCATTCAGCCAAACGTCGCCGCTGCGGGCCGTGCTCGTGCTCGGGATCAACGAGAAATGCTGTCCGGCATTCGAGGGCGCCGATGCCGCCTCGTGATTCGATTGGTTTGCATTTTCCCAACCAAAATAGCCGATCGCGCCGATGATGGCTGCTACGGCAATAATCCCAATCACAACCAGCAGGACAGAACCTTTCCGATCCATAAATTTATTATACCTTTTTGATGTGCGCAGGCGTGGACGCGATTCGAACTATTTTGATCTCCCCAAAAGGATTAGATTTAAAGCTAGTAACAGCATAAGCCCGAGCGGCACGACTCCTTGTATGCTTGTGATCCCCCGAAGGCCTTCGTCGATGCCGTTATATAAAATCCAAAAGATGTAAACCACATCGCCGGCAAGGACAAGATATCTCAAGATTTTCATAAGACAATTCTAGCAAGCTCTTTGTGCGGGGTAGTGGACCAGATTCGAACCTATTTTTTGACGAAATATCAACTCTATGGTATTTTGATGCAAGAAATTTAAGGAGGGAGTATATGCGGCAAGTGGTTATAACGATCGCAAGAAACGTTGAACATTTCAATCCCGAAGCGATCAAGACGTTCAAGAAGGCGTTCCGAGCGGGTGGGAAGATTGACTATGTTCGGCGTGATCCAAAAAATCGACGAGAGTACGAAGAAATTTGCGCTGAATTGCGGCCTCGCGCCATAATCGTACCCGATCACTCTCTTCCATTTTCATTCCTTCCCCTCATCACGGGAATATTCGTATGCATGGAAATGGATGAGCCGCCTTTCATGTCGGTCGTCGATCCTCGATCAGCGTTTCACGTTCACGATCCCAACCAAAAAGACACGGAAGCGTCAGAATATGTCCGCGAAAACGTTCCGTAGTCCAATCTGGACATCTCGAAAGAGGTGTCCACTTTTTTGTTTGCACGGGGTAGTGAACGAAGTTCGAGCCTATTTCAAAATATATCAAAAGCGGTGGAGCGCGAAATTGTTCAGGTTCGAACCTCGAAAAACACAATCACGGCAATGCGTATTGCCGATTTCGTTAAAAATTTTCCTCTGTGGTGCCCGGGGCAGGATTCCGTCGCTCACTCCGCTCGCTCCTCGAACCAACAAGCGTTTTTCCTTTTCTCTTTTTAAAGGGCTCTCGGAGCTGCGATGAGCAGCGAGAGCGAGGCGCGCGTCCAGCAAGACGCGACGCCGTACCTTTAAAAAGAGAAAAGAAAAAACGTGGTGCCCGGGGTGGGATTCGAACCCACAAACCCTTTCGGGTTAAGGATTTTAAGTCCTCTGCGTACACCGTTCCGCCACCCGGGCAATGCTCACATTCTATTATTCTCTCACGAAAAGGAAAGGGCGGCTCATTCAAGCCGCCCCAGGCTCACGCTAATTGGAAAGATTCGCGTCTAACTCCACGCATCCATCGCTGCAATATTTTTTTCGGTTTTCGGTGTTCGTGCACTGACTCTGCGCTTCTGAGAGGGGGGTCGCGCAAAACCTGCATTCAAAATATTCGTTGAGCAATTGGGCTTCCGTGCTCGCTGGAGTCATGGGGACACCTCCTAACGCGTTCTATGTTTATAATACCACATTTATACCTATGTGTAAATGTGCCCTGTGCATAAATATGACCGCGAAATTGTCGAAGTTTGAAAGTGCGCCTTCGTCAAATATTTATCGTGAGGCCACGGCGGGATTTGCACCCACGTATAAGGGTTTTGCAGACCCTTGCCTTACTGCTTGGCTACGTGGCCGATTGTATCCCCTCCATTATTGTCTTCCTCCAGTAATTTTTCAACTATAGCCGCATTCTCGTTGCCGCGGTCGGGCGCGAAGATAATGCGGGGCATGGGGCGGATGTTCAATTTTTTATTGAGAAGGTGCTGCAACCGTCCGGCGCTTCTTTTGAGCTCTTCAACGACAACTGCTTCGCGCTCGGCCGGAAGCACGCTCACGTTTATCATTGCGCGCTCCAATTTCTTATCAACGTCGACGCTCGTAATCGTCGCAAGCGCCCCGCCGAACTCGAACTCCCGCAAAATAATTTTGGAAAGTTCTTCGCGGATAAGTTTGCTGACGCGGTCTGAACGGAAGAATCGCATGGTGCAAGAGATAAAAAACGGACTATTTGCGGATGACCAGCTTGTCGCCCACCTTGATCGCCGTATGGGTATTCACGAGCAAACCAATCTCCTTCCCCTTCTCGGCCTGGGTGATTTCCGATTTGCGTTCGCGAAGCTCGAGGATGCGCCCGTGACCGAACTGCTGCTTGGGCGCTTCGGCTCCGGATTGCCGCACGACTTCGAATGATGTCTTTGCGCGCACGACGCCCGAAAGGACGCGGCCGCCGACGAGCTGCTTCTCTAGTTTTTCCTGGTTGAACACGGCAAGCACTTCGAGTTCGCCGAGCGCCGCAGGGCCGCGGGCGCCGGTCAAAAATTCTTCCACGGCTTTCTCCAGATCGTAAACGATGTTTGACGTAATGATCGTCACTTCCTGCGCCTCGGCAAGCGTCCGTGCGCCGCCTGTCACTTTATTCTTGAAGCCGATGATGGTTGAACCGGTTGCAACGGCGTGCTTCACGTCGCCGTCCGTGATATCGCCGACTGCTTCTTCTACGACGTTCACTTCTTTGCCGCCAGACTGGTCAACATTGCGCAGCACAATAGACAGCGCCTCGAGCGAGCCGCTGTCGGATGACTTCAAAATGAGATTCAATGTGTTAGCTTTCGCTTCGCCAAGTCGTCCAGCGCCGGCCGCCGGAGATTTTACCGCCACATCTCCTGCGTAAGCGCTTGTTCCGGTCCCCAATTCCCCAACGCCGAATACTTCGCCCACCGCCGGGAGCGATTCGAAACCAATGATAACCGCCGGAGCCGAAGGCTCGAGCTGGAGCACCGGTTTCTCCAAAAAATTTTCCAAAATTTTCACTTTTCCAGCCGCGCTTGCGGTCTTCACCGGATCGCCGCGGTGCAATATCCCGTTTTTTACGATGACCGTGGCTTCGATGCCGCGGCGCGGATCGCGGCGCGCTTCGAGAATATAGCCCGATGCCGGGGCGGATGCGTCATATTTTAAATCTTCAACGTCGGCCGCAAGCACGACGAGGTCGAGCAGGTCAGGAACGCCTTCGCCGGTCTTTGCCGAAACGCCATGATAACTCACCTGCCCGCCGAATCCTTCGAGAAGGATGTCCGCAGCCATGAGATCGTTGCGGGCTTTGTCGATTGCGCCGCCAGTTTTATCAATTTTATTGAACGCCACGATGAAGGGCGTTTTGGTTTCTTCGATGATACGGATTGATTCCTTGGTCTGCGGCTTCACGCCTTCGTCTGCGGCAACGACAAGGATGGCGAGATCGGCCGCCTGCGCGCCGCGCGAACGCATCGACATGAAAGCCTCGTGTCCGGGCGTATCGATAAAGGTAATTTTCCGTCCGTTATGTTCGATCTCGTACGCGCCGACAGCCTGCGTTATGCCGCCCGCTTCGTGCGCCGCGATGTTTGCCTTGCGGATGTAATCGAGCAGGGTGGTTTTGCCGTGGTCAACGTGACCCATGACAACCACAATAGGCGGGCGCTGTTTGATGCCCGCATTAACGGAGGACGATTTGGTGGTCGCGTTTGCCATAGAGGTTTCACGATACACCAAATTATATCATTAAAAAATGATTAAAACAACTGTGCCGCCGCAAAAAATTATTCTTTCCCAACCGCTTCGCTTATCGTGGTATACCCGTCTTTTTGAAGCAGCTTCACTAATCCTTTTTTAATGCGCTTTACGGCAAGCGGGCCGCCGTAAATGAGGCCCGTTATGATCTGCACGAGCGACGCGCCGGCTTTGATCTTCTCGTAGGCATCGTCCGCGGTGAATATCCCGCCGAGGCCGATGATCGTATACCGGCCCCCGGTGGACTTATAAATGTGGCGGATGAGGTTGGTGGAAAGATCTTTCACGGGTTTCCCCGAAATGCCGCCGTTCGGAATGCGATTGAGCTCTTCGGGAGACGATTTGAAATCGATTTCATGCCGCCGCTTGGAAAGATTGCCGACCACGAATCCATCGACGAACGGGTATTTGTTCACGACGGCAACGATTTCGCTCGTCTCGCTCGTCGTGAGATGGGTTGAGATCTTGATGAATATCGGGCAATGCTTCTTTTCGTGCGAAAACGCTCCGAGCAGATCGTCGAGCATCGCGGGGTCCTGGAACGTGCAGCCGTCTTGCGCATTGGGGCACGATACGTTGATCGTCACGTATGAAAAATATGACGCCAACATGCGATAGGTTTCTATGTAATCTTCCACGGACCGCTTGCCTTTGATGTCGGCCCGATTGGTTTTTGCGATATTCAAACCCACGGGGAAAGTGAATTTCAAACCATGCCTGATTTTTGATTCCACCGCTTCGGCGCCGATATTCTTGAGGCCGTAATACACGATGAGCGACTGGTCTGCGGGCAAGCGGGCGAGACGCAAGCCTTGATTCCCTTCATAGGGCCACCGCGTCACCGCGCCAACTTCCATAAAGCCGAATCCGACGGCGGGCATGATGTTCGTGAGATTGACGTCTTTGTCGAAGCCGGCGGCAAGTCCGATCGGATTCCGGAATTTGATGCCAAGCACTTCCGTATGGAGGGCGGGATTGTCGTACCGGCAAAAAAGAGAAACGATCGCCCGTCCCCACCGGAAATTGCCGAGCATGTGCCCGAATTCCACAAAAAAATCGTGGACACGTTCCGGATCCAGTTTAAAAAAAATGGGCTTGAGAATTCTTTCGTACATACAATATGAAAACTTAATACTCGATCCCCCGCTTTGCGGCCGCCCGTTCGCCGGTCATCGCGTTCTCGTGGTACGGATGCCAGACATCCTGGCAGTTTGTAATGAGATCGGCGCGCGCAAGGATCTCCGAATGGGCATGCCGCCCCGTGAAGACCACGTCCTTTCCTTCTGGAATGGACTCAACAAAAGCGACCGCTTCCTCGAGGCTTATCAGCTTGAGATCCATGGCCACGTTGATCTCGTCGAGGATGATGAGGTCGTAATTTTCGGCGAGCATCGCATCTTTTGCATGCTTGAGGGCGCATTGCGCCGCGTTTTTGTGCTTTCGCAAGGGCAGCTTATCGCCAAGGATGCCGACAAAGCCAAGGCCGGCTTTTTCAAAGTGGATGCGGGGTTCGAAAGCGTTGAGGACGCAGTCTTCGCCGCTCGGATATTTATCCGATTTTATGAATTGGATCATAAAAACCCGCTTTCCGGCACCCATGGCCCGAATAGCCTGGCCGATAGCCGCCGTGGTCTTCCCTTTTCCATTTCCCGTGATAACGATGAACATCGTGTCGTTTATTCCATTCTGATAGCAATTATAAAACGCACAACGCTCGCGGCCCGGGTTCAAATGCCCAAAAACCTCGGCGAAATAAAGCGTATATTCCATCGCTCATCGCGGACTTCTTCCGTTTGTGAAAACGACAACAATGTTGTCGTCATTTTTTGAGCACCCGCGGCCCGATCCGGCAAAAAATCTGCCGGAAATTTCTGCCGTTTCACCCAGCCGCTGTCGTAAAACATTTTTGCCTTGAGATATCCACAATGGAATTGTTTTTGAGGGCGGGCTTCGGTGATTTACTGAAAGAACCCCTCAAAAAATATTCCGGGGAAAAGCCGAACAAAAAAATAAAAAATAAAACCATGTCGCATCAGTTCGTGAGCGTGCGCAAGCGGGACGGACGGGTTGTCCCCTTTGATCAGTCAAAAATAACCAATGCCATCGCAAAAGCGATGCATGTCACCGGCGAAGCGAGCCATAAAAATGACGCCGAGAAGGTGTCCGAGCAGGTCGTTGCGGCCCTCGTGAAGAAATTCCCCGAAGCGCACACTCCGACGATTGAAGAGATCCAAGACGTGGTTGAAACCGAGCTCATCGTGATGGACTACCCGCGGACCGCCAAGGCCTATATCCTTTATCGCAATGAACGCGCCAAGGTGCGCGAAAAGAAGCAGGAGGTTCCGGAGCGGGTGCGCGAACTCGCCGAAGCAAGCAAAAAATATTTCCGGAATGCGCTCGCCGAATTCGTCTATTATAGGAGCTATTCAAAATGGATCCCGGAAGAAGGACGCCGCGAAACTTGGATCGAAACGGTGGATCGCTACATTTCTTTCATGAAAGAAAAGATCGGCGACGCCTTGAGCGCGGAAGAATATGCGGAAATCCGCGAAGCGATCCTCCGCCAGGAAGCGATGCCATCGATGCGGCTTCTCCAGTTCGCCGGAAAAGCAGCGCGCACGACAAATGTGTGCGCATTCAACTGCTCATACATTGCGCCGCGCAAGATCGAGGACTTTGCCGAAATCATGTACATCTCGATGTGCGGAACCGGCGTCGGCTTCTCGGTCGAAAGCCACAACGTCCAGCATCTTCCTCAAATCAAAAAGCAAACGGGCAAGAAATTGCCGACGCACGCGATCGCCGACAGCAAGGAAGGCTGGTGCGAGGCACTCACCCTCGGCCTAAAGACATGGTTCGACGGCAAAGATATCGATTTTGATTTCTCCGGAATCCGTCCGGCCGGCGCGCGCCTCAAAACGATGGGCGGCAAGAGCTCCGGCCCGGAACCATTGCGCTCCCTCCTTTCATTTGCCCGCGCAAAAATATTGAAGAAGCAAAACCGCCGCCTTTCCAACATCGACGTGCACGACATCTGCTGCAAAATCGGCGAGATCGTCGTCGCGGGCGGCGTCCGCCGGAGCGCGATGATTTCCCTCTCCGATCTTGATGACGCCGAAATGCGCGACGCAAAAACCGGGCAGTTCTATTTCACCGAATCGCAGCGTTCGATGGCGAATAACTCGGCGGTCTACTCGGAAAAACCGAACTCAACCGAATTCCTCGATGAATGGATGGCGCTCGCAAAAAGCGGCACCGGCGAACGCGGCATTTTTAACCGCGGCAGCCTCGTGTTCCAAATGCCGCCGCGCCGCCTCAAGCAATTGAGCCGCGACGCGATGGCGAACATCGGCACGAATCCGTGCGGCGAGATCCTCCTCCAGCCCAAGGAATTCTGCAACCTTTCGGAAGTCGTCGCCCGCGCCGATGACACGGAAGAGTCGCTCCTCCGCAAGATCCGCATCGCGACGATCCTCGGCACCTACCAATCAACGCTCACCTATTTCCCCTTCCTTTCCAAGGAATGGAGCGATAACTGCAACCGCGAGCGCCTGCTCGGCGTTTCGGTCACCGGCCAGTGGGACTGCCCCGCGGTCCGCAATGCGGACGTGCTCAAGCGCCTCCGCGCGCGCGCCATCGAAGTAAACAAGGAATACGCCTCCCGGTTCGGCATCACGCCGTCGGTATCAATCACCTGCGTGAAACCGTCCGGCACGGTTTCGCAAACCGTCGATGCCGCATCGGGCCTCCATGCGCGGCACGCCAAATATTACATCCGCCGCGTGCGCATTTCGGCAACCGACTCGCTCTTCCAGATGATGAAAGACCAAAAGATCCCGTACTTCCCCGAAGTCGGCCAATCGCTTTCGGCGGCGAGCACATACGTGTTTGAGTTTCCGGTGAAAGCTCCGGAGGGCGCGATCGTGAAAGACGACCTCACGGCGCTCGACCAGCTCGAATATTGGAAGACGGTCAAAATGAATTACACCGAACACAATCCCTCCGTCACGGTATCCGTCGGCAATGATGAATGGATTGCCGTTGCGAATTGGCTGTACGAAAACTGGAACATGATCGGCGGCCTTTCATTCCTGCCGCGCGAAGAGCACGCCTATCTTCTTGCGCCATATGAAGAAATCACAAAAGAACGCTACGAAGAGATGACGTCCAAAATGCCTCCGATTGATTTCTCGCAGATTCTTCTCTACGAACACGACGACGGGACCGATGTCAAAAAAGAACTTGCGTGCGCCGGCGGCGTGTGCGAGATCGATGACATACCTGTTGTGGCGAAATAAGCACATAAAAACTCCCGCATCGTACGCGGGAGTTTTTATTATCGCGCTTCGTGTTCAATTTCGATCAGGCGATTGTACTTGGCAACCCGTTCCCCGCGGGCCGGAGCGCCGAGCTTGATGCCATCGGCACGCACGCCCCAGGCAAAGTCCGCGATAAAGCTGTCATTCGTTTCGCCGCTGCGATGCGAGGCCACCACCTTCCAACCGTACTGCCGGGCGGCCCGCACGGCGTCTAATGCTTCGCTCACGCTGCCAATCTGGTTCGGCTTGATGATCACCGCATTGACGCTCTCCTCGGCGTCTGCGCGCTCCATACGGCGCACATTCGTTGTCGTGAGGTCGTCGCCCGCGATCCACGTCTCTTTGCCGTATTTTTCCGTTAGAACCGCGAAGTCCTCGAACTGCTCCTCCGGGAACGGGTCTTCAAGGTAAAGCGGCCTTACGGCAGTTGTGAACTTTTTATAAAAATGCATTAAGTCTTCTTTGGACAGCCTGGCATCGGTCGCGGCGGCATCAAGGCCAAAATCGATCGCTTTGCCAAGACGGAGCTGTTTGGCAATTTTCTGGAGGATCCGGAACGGCTCCAAATCGTCTTTAAAATCAGGCGCATAACCGCCCTCGTCGCCAATGTTCGTCGCCACCTTCCCCTTGGTACGTGCGAGCATCGCGCCGAGCGCATGATAGAGAGTCGTGCCAATCTCAACAGATGCTTTGACGCTTTTTGTTTTTGGAATTATTAAATATTCCTGAAAATGCAGATTGTTGCCGGCGTGGAGGCCGCCGTTCACCACATTCATGAATAGCCGCGGCGCGCCGGGCTTAACCGGATCCCCGCTGCGGGATTTGCCTTCATGCAGATAAACGTCATTCACGTGTTTCCATAATGGGACTTTCTTGACCTTCGCGCTTGCGCGCAAAAACGCCATCGAAGCCGCGAGGATCGCATTCGCGCCCAATTTCTTTTTATTCGGCGCGCCATCAAGCCGGATCAAAAAATCATCGAGCGCTGTTTGGCTCGCAAAGTTTTTGCCGCGGAGCTTGGGCGCGATGACTTTGTTTATATTCCGCACAGCCTGGGCGGCGGGTAATGAAAGCGCTTCGTGGAAGCCCGTGCTTTTCCCCTGCGGCACGGAATCCACGGCGTACGCGCCATCAGCCAAAACCATCCGCACGCCCACCGTCCACATCCCCCGGGAATCCAGGACCTCTCGGGCATCGAGGGATTTTATTTTCATGTTATTGGGGTTTCACAACGTTAATGGGCGCGCCGTTTACGAACGCAACAATATTATCGATCGTCGTGTCGAGCATGCGGATGAACGCTTCTTTGGTGTTGAAAGCGTTGTGCGGCGTAACAATCACGTTCGACATCATATAGAGCTCTTTCATGGTGTCCATGTTGCCCGCTTTCATGGCGGCTTCTTCTTCGAGCACATCGAGGCCTGCACCGCCGAGCTGGCCGCTCTTCAACGCGGAAAGCACCGCCGCCGTTTCGACGATGGCGCCGCGAGCGGTGTTGATGAGATAGGCGCCCTTCTTCACAAGGCCAATATTATTCGCATTGATGAGGTGGTGCGTGGAAGGAAGATACGGCGCATGAACCGTGATCACGTCGCTCTGCGCGAGAAGATCTTCGAGCGAGAGGTACGGGAAGCCCATTTCCTTTGCGAACGCATCGTCGTGGAAAACGTCATACGCAATGATATTCATGCCGAAACCTTTTCCCATGCGAACGGCATGCTTGCCGATGCGGCCGGTTCCGAGAACGCCGAGCGTTTTCCCGGCGAGGTCAAATCCGGTGAGGCCATCCGTGGTGAATTTCCCTTCGCGGCGGATGCGGTCGCGCGACTCGCAAATTTTGCGCGAAAGCGAAAGCAGCAGCGCAAACGCAAATTCGGCAACCGTGTTCTCGCCATAGGCAGGGACCGACGAAACCGGGATCCCGCGCGCGGCGGCGGCTTGCAAATCGATGTGGTCAAAACCAGTGGAAATGGTCGTCACAAATTTTACGTTCGGAAGCGCGGCGAGCGTCTCTCCGCTCACCGTGGAATCCATGAAAACTCCCATGATGTCGAAGTCTTTTGCCGCCGGAACCTGCTGCGGCGTCACCGTGCAGTTTTCAAAACTCAATGCAACGCCTGCCGCCTTCAATTTTTCGCTTGAACGGAGATATTGCTCCCCGACTTCGCCCCAATGACCGCAATTAAAGATAGTTGCTTTGTGTGCCATATGGCTATTATACCATGCGATAACAAAGCGGCGCCCGCAGGCGCCGCATGCTGTATCTTTATTTTCTCCTCGCCATCCTCTTCTCCTCCTCCGCGATCGCAACGGTCGTGCGCACGACGGTGTCGGGATTCAGGGAAACGCTTTCGATCCCCTTGCTCACGAGGAACTGCGCAAAGTCCGGATAATCGGACGGGCCCTGGCCGCAGATGCCGATGTATTTCTTGCGCTTGCGGCACTTTGCGATAATTTCGGCAATCAATCGTTCGACGGCGGGGTTCTTTTCATTTGCGATCTTCGTCACGATGCCCGAATCGCGGTCGAGGCCGAGGGTGAGCTGGGTGAGATCGTTTGAGCCGATCGACATGCCGTCGAAAATGTCGAGGAACTGGTCCGCCATTAAAACATTCGAAGGGATTTCGCACATCACGTAAATCGGCGTCATCGCAACGCGCTTCCCTTTTGCCGAATGCACGGCGGAGCGCAAGAAGTGCTTGAACGATTTGGTTTTCGCGATGTAATTCGTGATGAGGCCCGCTTCCGCCATCGCTGCCTGCACCTTGATGCCTTCCTCCACGGTGCGGCAGAACGGCACCATCGGGATCACATTCGTGAGGCCCATCGTTTCGCGCACTTTCTTCACGGCGGCGGCTTCGAGCATGAACGCGGGCTTGAATTTTGGATCATAGTACCGCGATGCGCCGCGCCAGCCGATCATCGGATTCTCTTCGCGCGGTTCGTACGCCTCTCCGCCAAGGAGCGTGCGGTATTCGTTCGTCTTGAAATCCGAGAAGCGCACGATCACGTGGTGCGGATAGAATGCCGCGCCGATTTTTGCGATGCCGAATGCGAGATTATCAACGTAATATTCTTTCGGGTCGCGCCAGCCCGTCATTTTCTTTTCAATGGCGCGCCGCACCGAAGGCGCGAGCGATCCCATATTGAGGAGCGCCATCGGATGGAGGCCCATCTTGGATGCGATGATGAACTCCTCGCGCGCAAGGCCGACGCCGGAATTCGGCAGGAACGACGTTTCGAACGCCGTATCCGGGATCGCCACATTGACCATCACTTTGGTCTTCGGCTTGGGGATCTTTTTCAAGTCATGCTCGATGACTTTAACCTTGAGCACTCCTTTGTAGATGTTTCCGGCGCTCCCCGTCGTGTCAACCGTGATTGGCTCGCCGGTCTTCAAAACGCGCGTGGCTTTTTCGGTGCCAACCACCGCCGGAATGCCGAGCTCGCGCGAGACGATTGCCGCGTGCGACGTGCGGCCGCCCTTGTCCGTCACGATCGCCGAAGCCATCTTCATGATCGGCTCCCAGTCGGGGTCGGTCATCGTCGTCACGAGCACTTCGCCCTTGCGGAACTCGCCGATGTGCTTCGTGTCCATGATCACATGCGCCTTGCCGGTTGCAATCTTCGATCCGACCGATGCGCCGCTCACGAGAACGTCGCGCGCTCCGCCAATCAATTGATATTCCTTAACTTTTGAAAAGTCGCGGCCGGCATGCACCGTTTCGGGCCGCGCCTGAACGATGAAAAGTTCGCCCGTTTCGCCGTCTTTCGCCCACTCCATATCCATCGGCGTCCACTTCTTATAGTGTTCCGTGTAGTGCTCTTCGATGATCGTCCCCCACGTGGCGAGCTGCTGCACCTCCTTGTCGCTCAAAACGAACGTCGTCCGCTCGCGCTCGCTTGTCGGAATGATCTTCGTCTGTTCGATCGCCTCGCCGTGATGGTAGATCATCTTGCGGAGCTTCACGCCAAGCTTCTTGTCGATGATCGGATTTTGGACGTGGTCCTTTAGTCCCTCTTTCCAGATGAAGAATTCATCAGGCGTCACTTCGCCTTTTACGATCATTTCGCCGAGGCCCCATGAGCCGTTGATGATGACGACGTTCGGGAAGCCGGACTCGGTGTCGAGCGAGAACATGACGCCCGAACACGCCTTATCGGATCGGACCATTTTCTGGACGCCGGCCGAGAGCGCGATTTTCAAATGATCGAAGCCGCGGTCGGCGCGATATGAAATGGCGCGGTCGGTAAAGAGCGATGCCATCGTGGCGCGCACGGCCACCAAAACCTCATCCGCTCCGCGGATGCCAAGATAGCTTTCCTGCTCTCCCGCAAAGCTTGCGCCGGGGAGGTCTTCTGCCGTCGCGGACGAACGCACGGCGACGTCTGCATTCTTGCCGTACCGTTTTTCGAGCTCGCGGTAAGCCTGTACAATTTCCGCGGAAAGATCTTCTGGAAATTCCTTGTGCTGGATCGCAGCCCGGATTGCGCGGCCGCGGCGGGAAAGATCCTGCAGGTTCTTGGTATCAAGCCCCCGCAAAGTGTCTTTTATATATTTATCGAGGCCGGTTGCTTCCAAAAAATAGAAATAGGCTGCGGCCGTCACGACAAAACCCGAGGGCACCGG
>DATKNI010000024.1:0-41916 GCA_035541415.1 Minisyncoccota bacterium
AGGCCTTCATCCTGCACGCGGCGTCGCTCGATCAGGCTTTCGCCCATTGTCGAATATTCTCGACTGCTGCCACCCGTAGGTGTACGGACCGTGTCTCAGTTCCGTCGTTGGGGGTCAGGCTCTCACCTCCCCTACCGGTCAAAGCCTTGGTAGGCCATTACCCTACCAACTAGCTGATCGGACCTAGGCCGATCTCGAAGCGGCTTACGCCTTTCGTCTTGCGACAATATTGAGAATTACCCCGCCTTTCGGCGAGCTGTGCTCATCTTCGAGGTATGTACTAGGGTGTTACTAACTCGTTCGCCGCTACTTACTAACATCCGTCGCTCTTGATGTAATCGCAAACAACTTCAAAAAGTAAATCGCTCGACTTGCATGCCTTATCCACGCCGCCAGCGTTCATCCTGGACCAGGATCAAATCCTCTGAAAAAAGATTTGACTATGTGCGGAGCTTGCGCTCCGCACCGTTGAGTCACTCGTTGAAAATATGCAGAGCATATTTTCAACTCGCTATCAACGTTCATTCAAACCCTCTATAGAGGGGTTCGAGTGAACTATTTGCAACATTTTTTGAAATGTTGCCAAAAGAATAAATTGGAACAACTAAAAAACTCTCTACTGCTATTAAGTTGTGAAAGGTCTTTCGGTGGCTGATTGCACAGCCGGTTTATATTCTAGCAGACGCCGAAAGGATGTCAACTCCGTATGCGCCGGCGCGGTTCGTTGACACAATGGAAGCCACCCGTTATAATGACTATCACTATGAAAACCGAGATCCATCCCAAGTATTTCCGGGAAGCAAAGATCGTCTGCGCATGCGGCAACTCTTTTGTGACGGGCGCAACCCAGCCCGAAATCCGCGTGGAAATCTGCTCCAAGTGCCATCCCTTCTACACCGGCGAGGAAAAACTCATCGACACGGCGGGACGCGTGGAAAAATTCAAGACGCGCCGCTCAAAGGCTCTTGAACCCAAGCCAAAGAAGGTCCGGGTAAAGAAACAGAAATAACGCACGAACGAACCGCCCATCCGGGCGGTTTTAGTTTCGTTGACGTACTTCCGGTTTTGTGGTAAACTGTGGCCGCCATGGAGAATGTGCAAAAACACCTTTATGGCGCGTATTACTGTATACGCACCTTCACAAAAGAATATTGGAGAGAAGCTATGCCGACGCGTCAGGAACAAGTATCACGATATTCCGGAATGGCGATCATCTCGTGGGGCACGCTCATGTGCTTGTGGGAGATTTGGCTCGGCACGCACGGAACCATGACCGGAACATCGTTCTTCGTCATCGTTTTTTTTACCGTGCTACCAATCGGATTGCTCTCGGCTGTAATTTCCCTCTTCGCGCCAATCATTCCTTCTTGGCATGCGACGCGAACGGAGCCGGTTGAAGAACAAAAAACAGAGCGTCCTTCAGCCGCCGACATCCAACCGATTGATCCGCAAGAACTTCTGTGTCAGGGATACGAAGGCACGGATCTCGTCGATCCGACGGAAGAAGAAGTTCTTTCGTATGGCATCGCCGCCGACAAGTTTATTATCCTGATCGGATTCAAAATCCAGGCTTCCACGGAAATCTATGTTCCCTACCTCGTGTATCGGAACAATGGAAATGTCCGCGGAACCTGCAGGATTCCGGATCCGGCGCAGGGAGACAGAGCTTTTTCTAAGTGGGAAAATCGATACGCCATGATCGCCGATATGCTCGGCGTGCCTGGTATCGATCCATCAAAAAAAGTTTAACGACATCCTGAGATGCTTGGCGCATTATACTTATCAGCCTTCCCGTAGCGGGCCAGCAATGGCGGCGCGAGAGGAAGTCTGACGGACACACGTTCCCGTAGCGGGCCAGCAATGGCGGCGCGAGAGGAATGATGAGCGTACGATTAGCCGGGATCTTTAACCTACCCCGAACAACCTTCACGATTCTACCTAAGGAGAACTTCCGTGACCGTTCTGAATCTTCAAGAAGAAGAACGCCATGAAGAAGTGATCGACGGCGACCGGCGCAAAGAGCGCTCCCGTCGATACGCATGGAGTACGCACAAGGCTCACTACGTAGGAGCCCTGGCCCTGCTCATCCTTGGTCTCCTCGCGATCGGTTCGTGGGTAAAGCTGGGATATGGTTGGTCATTTCGGCTACATCCCTCGCTTTCCGACAAATCGTCCGCAGACCAAGCGACAAACCCAGTCGTTCCGCCTCTCGCACCGCCTCCGGTGGTTGCGACGGCAACGATAAAACCGCTCTACCATGAGTTCATTGTGCCGCGAGGATACACCTTAAGCCACATCGCGAATCATGCATTTCGAGATGCGCGATATTGGGAAACCGTCCAGAAGCAATTGAAAGAAGGGCTTCCTAATGGCGATGGGAAAATCGGCATCGACGACCCCAAGCATTTGCTGGCCGGCGAAACCTATAGCATCCCCGACACCCTGCATCTCGACGACGGAACTACAGTCGCCTTTGATGCTGAGCGGTTCGATCGTAAGCTCGATATTTTCAACGCGAAAAACGAGGAGGACAAAACACCGTTCCCCTCGCGAGCGTTAGCTCCGCAACATCCGGCAGCTGCTGTTTCGGGCGTTGAAACCATTCCGACCAACGCGATTCCGAGTGATGCGTTCCTCAAAAGCGGTGAAACGACCGCCGACGGACCGCTCACGCGCCAACTCGAAGCAAAGGCGCAAGACTTCGGATTCAAGGGTTCGGAACAGGCTAAGCATGCGTGGGCGGCTGATACCGCACACGGCTATGCGTGCGAGGCAGGCTTCACCGATTGTAGAGGCTCGAACCAAGTCATCGGATTCAATCCTCCCGACAAGGTGGCGGTCGTCATCGAAAACAACGCGCAAGGAATTGCGCAGATCAAAGAGTATTACATCGATGGCGGCCAGGCTACGCTTGAACGGAACCTTGTCTTCGACGGCACAATACCAGAACGGCCCTTCATCGGAACAGCTACAAAATTCTTTGAACGCGTCCTCCCTTCACCGAATGGATAAGACCGCGCAACAAAGATCACATGAGGCGATCGTACGATCGCCTCATTTTTATTTTCAATTTATGAAAAAGAAAAGGCGAGAGCATGGTTGTGCTCTCGCCCGTATTCAAGGTGCTACTGATTACTGCAATAGTCTGCAGATTGGGCGGATGGCGCAGCTACGTCCGGCTTGGCGTAGACATTGCGATCCTTCCAATAAACTTTATCCTTTCTCGCAAATTCTTTTCCTTGCGATGAATAGACGCAGATCTGCGGTTTGTCTCCCGGGTACACCGTAAGATAGTCTGTGTAGACGTTTCTCACGCGGCCCATGCCAAGAATGGTGTTGTGATCCGCCGGACCTTCGATACTCGCGCCGCCGAGCCACTGGATCCGCCTCCGTTTGTCTCCTTGGAGGTAGGCATGCCACCTGGCGTATCCCGCACGGTTATGCGAGACGACGATTGCATTGTGATCGAGATTATTGCGAACAACATCCCGCACCTGCATATCATCGAGGTCGAAGTAAATGGCGACGCCAGCCGGGAAATCATCCCAGGGGTTGAATGCTTTCTCAACGACTGCAACCGGCGCCGGTTGGGGCGCGGGCTGCATGCGATTGATCGTGTCGTTCAACCGATTGAGAGTGTCCTCCAGTTTTTGGATATTCACTGGCGGAGCGGGTGCTGGTTCTGGTTTCGGAGGCTGCGGTGCCCATTCAACGGGAACATCAGCGGTGATTTCTGGACAGTTAACCTCCAGGCTTGACCATGGAACAGCGCGGGTTCTGCTTGATCCCCTGCTGTATCCGACAGCCACCGCCCCCGTGCCCTTGTTGGCATTGCCGAACAATCCTCCGCCGCTTCCTCCAAGGCCAGCTATTTTCTCCTTGGTGACCATTTCGAAGGATTTTGTGTCGCGTACGGCGCAGCCGGTCACGTGCGCGGCGCTCTTTTTTGCACTATAGAGTGCATCCATTGCAAGCGCCTCGGGCGGGATTCCATTTTCGCCCAACACCGTGCCCACCCAAAGTTCCCGGATAATCTTTGATGGTTTTGGACCATCGCCACCGGGCCACCATGGCATGAGGCAGACGAGGTCGTCGTTTTGAGCGGCTTCCCGCAAAACATAGCCATCAACTTTACCGTGACGCTTATTATGCTTTCGGTAAAATTCCAGCTCCTTTACGGTGAAGCAGTCTCGTGCGACGAGCTCTTGGTTGTTGAGAACCACCGTGCCGCCGGGCAATATTGAACCCGTTGTGCCAGGAAGGGCAGATCCGATCTGCCGGTTATCTCCTGGCTGGCCACTGTTCATGATCAGCGTGTTGTTTGACGTTGAGGTCGAACCAGCAGTGCTGGTTGAGTTAGTGCCGCCCGAACCGTCGTCCTGACCAAGCACCCCCAACGAGAGCAACAGTGAAGCAACTGCTACCAGAGCAATCTTCATTAACTCCTCCCTGTGGGACGATGCTGGTTAGTGTTTGCCGGTATACGCTTGCGAGCTCACCTGAGCTGAAGCGCTGTTTGCGGATGTGGTGGCCGTGCCTTGCATGGCTTGGCCGCCCGATGCCTGGCGCGCGCCCGTCGCATTGTACGACGTCGTGCCCATAAGACTGGCTCCGGAGTTCGCGGACGTGCTTGAGGCATTGATTGCCCCGGCGCCGTCCGCAACGACGTTGCCGTTCTTTTGGCATCCCTGAAGACCGAGCTTGGTTTGCGATATGCCCTGCGAGCTCACGGTGGATTGATTCACCCCGTTCGCATTGGTCACCGAACCCGTCGTCGATCCTTGGGACGCCTGCATGATGCCGGCTCGCGCAGCGTCCCGGCCTTGAGCCGTGCCGCTGCCGTTGCCTTCGGTGTAGTTGCCGCCGGAAACGCCGTTCTTGGAATCGCCGAGTGATCCGAAATTATCCTGCCCAGCATTCACGTCGACGCCAACCTGAACGTTGTCGCCGTACGCGCCTGCTTTCGAACCGGTCATAACGCCGGAGTCCGTCTTGAAGGACGTCGCTCCCGTGGTATCCGATCCTGTTGTCTTTGCGACCGAACCGGCTTTTCCGCCGGCAGGACCGCAATCGCTTTTGGCCGAATAGCCAGCGTCGGTGATTGAACCCGCATCGCCGCCGACCCCATTCGGGTCGCCGTGCGTGGTGTGGATATTCACCGTCGTACCGCCGCTCGCCGTACTGCTGTTTTGTGCAGAAACGAACGAGACAAGTGAGAGAACAACGAATACCAGCAACGAGGATTTCAACACGCGCATGTGGACATCTCCTTTTTTGCAGTTTTTATTGTTGCTATTGGTGATGGTAATGAACTGTCACCTGGCCATCTTTTACCATATATTGACAGAAAAAGCAAGAAATGGGCCTTGTCATATGGGCTCGAAAATGATACGTTCTAATCAGCGCGTGCGTTGTAAAACTGAATCTCAATTTGATCCGGAGGGCTGTCTGCATGCGAAATGCGTTGCTATCGCTCGGCCAATGGCGGTTGCCGCTCATGGCCATTGCTGTTTGCTTCACCGTCGTCGAGTGGTCTTCCCCATTTTCCGTTTCCGTCGGCATCTCAAAAGCCACCGCCATCATTATGACGGTTGTTTTCGGAACCATAGCAATCCTGTGTTTTGAAGTGTGGTTCTTTAAGGAAAGCTGCGGCAAACCCCGCGACGAAATCCTTATGATGATGCCGTGGTGGGAGCAATATCCCGCAACCGTCAAACGCTTCTTGAAACTTCTCGTCCCAGAACGCCCATCCTCCAAACCGAACCTCGCGATCGCGGCCGTCATCTGCGTCGCCATTCTCATCCTTGCCTGCCTTCCCCTGGTCGGCTGGTACAGCGTTGCCGTCGCCGAAGTATTTTTCTTCCCCCGTTGGCTCCGCGTACCCGTTATCGTACTGGGGAACGCTCTCAAGGATTGCGGGTTCAGCGTCTTCTTGTTCGGCCATTTCGCCCACGTAAGCCTGATCTACACTTTGATCGTCGCCGCAATCCTTGCGACAATCCATCTGATCAGATGGTCGCTTCACGCCAAAAAACCGCACCTCGGAACGTAACCCCGATCGAATTGAAAACCCCTGCATCCAAGCAGGGGTTTATTTTTTTATGCCGAGGAGTTCTCTCACGCGCGCCACGATCACGTCGAGATCCGCGCTTTTATCGATAAAATCCACCATGCCCATTTCCTTGCTCACGTCTTTTTTGTCGGCCATGATCGATGGCCACGGATCTTTGAGGTTGCTCAAAAATGCGATGTGCAAGTCTTTGGTTGCTTCGTTCTGCTTTATGGCGAGTGCCGCGTCCGTTCCGCTCTCTTCCGGCATATGGACATCCATAAGGATGAGGTCGGGATGCAGTTTGCCCGCAGCGTCAACCGCCTCTTTGGCGTTGTAGGCAACGACCGGCTCAAAACCCGATTCCCCAAGTTTTGTGGAAATAATTTCAAGGAGATTTGGTTCGTCGTCAACAATAAGAATGAGAGGTTTTTCTCGCATGGAACTTATAATAAGAACTGTTTGATCTGCGCGGCAAGCGAATCAAGATCGTCGGTCTTCCTCAGATATCCCTGGGCGCCGAAGTTTTTTGAAATATTGCTATTGAAGTTTTGAACTTCGAGCTGGGGATCGCCGAGACTTGTGAGGAATGCGATCTTCGTGTCCTTTATTTCCGGGATTGCCCGGATTGCGAGCGTTGCCGCCGCGCCATCCATCACGGGCATATTAACGTCCATGAGGACAAGGTCCGGCTTGAGGGCTTGGGTCTTCTGGACGGCGATTTTGCCATCCTCTGCGGTTTCGATACGGTACCCTTCTGCAGACAATTTGGTGCTGAAAATTTCGCGGAACGCAGCGTCGTCGTCAGCGATAAGGATAAGCGGTTGATTCGCCATAGTTTCATTATTATAATAGCATATTGATATATGACCACGAACAAAATAATTGTTGAAATCCGGGCGGGCGCGGGAGGCGACGAAGCCTCGCTTTTTGCCGGCGATCTCGCCCGCATGTACCAGCGCTACGCGGCCAAACGAGGCTGGGGATTTTCCATACTTGATGCCAACGAGAACTCCCTCCAGGGATATAAGTCGCTCGTCGCAGAAGTGAAGGGCGAAGGCGTTTATGAAGCCTTCAAGCACGAGTCGGGAGTGCACCGCGTCCAGCGCATCCCGAAAACCGAAAAATCCGGCCGCGTGCACACGTCGACCGCTTCCGTTGCCGTCCTCCCCATCGTTGAAGCCAAAGAAGTAAACATTTCGCCCAATGATCTCGAAGTCACCTTCTCCCGCGCCGGCGGCCCTGGCGGACAGAACGTGAACAAAGTGGAGACTGCCGTCCGCATCCTCCACAAACCGACCGGCATCGTCGTTGCCTCCCGCGAAGAACGCTCCCAGCACGCAAACCGGGAAAAAGCGATGGATGTCTTGCGAGCCAAGCTCTATGAAATCGAGCAGCGCCGCGCCACGGGCTCCATCACCGACTTGCGCCGCGAACAAGTGGGCTCCGGCGACCGTTCCGAAAAAATCCGCACCTATAACTTCCCCGACGACCGCATCACCGACCATCGCATCGGCAAAAAGTGGCACAATATCGAAAAGATCCTCGAGGGCGACATGGACGGCATTGTAAAAGCGTTCGAAAAACAGGCCGCCGAAGCAAAGTAATTCGCGATAAAAAATGGCCATCCACGTGCAGTGTGAATGGCCGGAGTTGGTGGAGTATGGAGTGTTAACCTATCAATTAGTACGCTTTGCTCAGCTTTTTATTTCATACGAGAGAATGCGTGCTCCCCTTTCGTCAAAATGGAACGATCCCGAGATTTTCTCGCCCGCAAGTGCCCGCGGAAGCCAATAGGGATCATCGGCCCACATGCGTTCAAAGGGCAAGTTATCAATCGCAAACCACCGCGGGATCATTTCCTCGGTCTCGACCGGGTCGCCCTTCCAAGCCCGCACGATAAAGACATGGACTGCCTGATCCCAGTCGGGGCTGCCCTCAAAAAAGAATTCGAGCACGCCAACGGGGATGAGATCGCCTTCGGAAACCGCAACTCCAATTTCTTCTTGTATCTCCCGCACGGCAGCGGCTTCCACGGTTTCCCCGGATTCCACCTTGCCGCCGACGCCATTGCATTTCCCGACGCCGAACCCTCGCGGACCCCTCTTTTTTTCGGCCAGCAAAACACGCCCTTCGTCTACCAAATAACAAAGGGTCGTCGTTTTCATGATGATGAGACTATAGAATGCCTTCGATCTCCTTGTCGTAGAGTATGGCCTCATTCAAGAGCCGGTACGCGAGCAACTCGTCTTTTTTGAACCAGTGCTTCACTTCCTGTTCGGCTTCGTGAACGGAGCCGGAGGCGTGCACCAAGTTGCGGACGGCGCGGCCGTCAACGTCGGCAACCACATACGAATCAATGGTGTAGTCGCCGCGGATCGTTCCCATCTCGGATGTGCGGGGTTCGGTGCCGCCGGTGATTTTGCGCACGATGCTCACCGCATGCATGCCTTCCCAAACCATCGCAATAACCGGCCCCTTGGAAAGATACCGCTTGAGATTCGCCAAAATGACCGCCGTAATTTTGAGCGGATCTTCGGACGGCGGCTCCTTGCCCTGCTTCTTATATGATTCGATAGTTTTGAGGCCCGTCTTCACGCGCCATTCCGGATCCAGCGTGTAGTGCTCTTCAATAAACTCCGGCGTCGGGACCAGCATTTTGATGCCGATGAGTTTGAGGCCGCTCTGCTCATAGCGCTTGATGATCTCGCCTACCAAGCCGCGTTGGAGCCCGTCGGGCTTTACGACGACGAGGGTTTTTTCATGTCGCGGATGATGTTTGTCTGTCATGGTTGTGATATTTTGATTTAATTATTTTTTAATCTTTTTTATTTCGATTCCCAGTTCGTCGAGCTGCTTTTTGTCGACTTCGCTCGGCGCGTCCATCACGGAGGTCTGGCCGTTTGCCGAAACCGGAAATGCGATGACTTCGCGGATGTTCGGTTCATTAGCAAGGAGCATAACCAACCGATCAAGTCCCGGCGCCATACCCGCATGAGGCGGCGCTCCATATTCATACGCCCGTATCAAATGGCCGAAGCGAGATTCGGTTTGCTCTTTGCTCAATCCCATAATTTCAAAAACTTTTCGCTGGACTTTCGGATCTGAAATGCGGACGCCGCCGGAAGCCAGCTCGTAACCGTTGCAAACAAGATCGTATTGTTGGGCGCGCAGCGTTTCCAAATCTTCTTCCTTCATAAGCTTATCGACATGCTCGGCTTTTGGCGCTGAAAAAGGATTGTGGGCAAAGGTAAGCTTTCCGGTTTCCTCCTCTTTCTCAAAGAGCGGGAAATCGACGACCCAAGCAAACGCCATAATGTTCGGGTCCTTCTTCTCTTCCTCATTTCGCAGGTCAAATTTATCAGCGCCAAATTGTTTCATTGCTTGCTCATGCGTAAAGACGGGGAACGGCTTCTTCCAGACTTTTTTACCGCACGATTCAGCAATCCGAATCATAAGGCCTTCAACCATATCGCGAACGTCTTTTTCGGTAGCAAAGGACATTTCAAGATCTATCTGCGTGTGCTCAAACTGCCGGTCGCCTCGCAGATCCTCATCTCGCATCGCATGCGCCAGTTGGAAATAACGCTCAATCCCCGCAATCATCAAAAGCTGTTTGTATTGTTGGGGCGCTTGGGGAAGTGCATAAAATTTACCGGGGTGGAGTCGCGAAGGAACCAAAAAGTCACGCGCACCTTCCGGCGAGGTCTTGGTAAGCGTGGGGGTCTCTACTTCTAGGAATCCATTTTCGTTCATATAATCCCGAACGATCCGCGTAACCTTATTCCGCAAAAGAAGATTTTTTTTCATGCGCTCGCGGCGAAGGTCGAGATAGCGATACTTCATGCGAACTTCCTCGTCGACTTCGTATCCGTCAGAATCAACAGGAAGAGGCAAAGCTTCCGCAACGCTCAAAATTTCTAAACCTGTCGCGCTCACTTCGTAGTGGCCGGTCGCCACGTTATCGTTCACCATATTCGGCGGGCGCTTTTGCACGACACCCGTCACCTTCACGACATATTCGAGACGCAGCTCGGAAGCATTTTTGATTTGCGGCCCGAAAACAATCTGCGCGAAACCACTCCGGTCGCGGAGGTCGATAAACACGAGTTTGCCATGGTCGCGGCGGGCATGAACCCAGCCGAATAGTTCGACTGTTTTGCCTTCGCTTGTGATGATGTCTGCAATAGGGGTTCGCATCAGTGAAATTCGGGGAAATCCGATGTGCTAATATTAATATAATGTTATCGTTTGAACAAATGCTCGTCCGCTTTGCCGTCGCGCTCGTCCTGGGGGCAATCCTCGGCCTTGAGCGCGAGCTCGTTGGCAAAGAAGCCGGCATCCGGACGGAAATGCTCGTTTCGGGCGGCGCCGCCATCTTCACCATGGTTGGGCTTCTGCTTCCCTACCTCGTCGCAACGGAGATGAACATCACGCCGGACGCCGCCGGCATCAACGGCGCATTCGGCCTCATCGCGAACGTCGTCGTCGGCATCGGTTTTTTGGGAGCCGGCCTTATTATTCACACCGCAGATCACGCTCGGGGACTCACGACGGCGGCGCTCGTTTGGACCACGGCGGGAGTCGGCATCCTTGCCGGGCTCGGCCTTTTCCGGTTTGCATTCGTGACGTCGCTTTCGATAGCCCTGCTCTTATATCTCCTCCGGGCATTGAACATTTCAGAACGGGTTGAACGGGCTGAATCGCCTTCCATGCCGCCGAAACGGCGTTCATAATCCCGCGCGGATCATAACCGCCACAGTGCGGTTTTTTGTTTCGATCTTATCGCTCGATCCTACCGCTCGATCAAGCGCCCGTACCGCGCGTAAAAATACTTCTTTGCGATTTCAACCACAAAAAGATAGGCAAAAACGATGATCGCGATGAGGATGAGCGGATATGCGCCAAACCGCACAAAGTTGACCGCGTGTCCCAGGAAGGTATAGGGAATGATCCATGCGAGCGCCACGGCGCCGATGGTTGCCGCCGCAAGCGCTTTACTCGGTCCCCCGTTCTGCCAGAAATTCGCGCGGCTCCGGATCACGTTTACCACAAGCGTTTGCGTGGCGATCGATTCCAAAAACCATCCGGTTTGGAATGCGTTGCCCGTGTAGTGAAAGACGAGGAGCAGGGTGGCAAATGTTATGAAATCAAAACACGAACTGATCGGCCCGAAAATCACCATAAAAATCTTCATGAATCCGGTGTCGAATTTTTTTGGCCGCTCCAAGAAATCGGCGTCCACGGCGTCAAACGGAATCGCGAGTTGGGACGAATCGTAGATAAAATTGTTGAGCAGGATCTGCGGCGCCGTCATCGGCAAAAATGGCAGGAAGATGGACGCGATCGGCATGCTGAACATATTGCCGAAGTTGGAACTCAGCGCCATCATCAAATATTTAAACGTGTTTGCAAACGTTTTGCGGCCTTCAACAATGCCGTCGATGATTTCGCCGAGGCCCTTGCGGAGCAAGATGATATCCGCAGTTTCTTTTGCGATATCGACGGCATTATTCACGGAAATACCCACGTCAGCCTCTTTAATAGAGAGAACGTCGTTCACGCCGTCGCCCATATAGGCAACTACGTGGCCGTTTTCCCGCAAGGCTCGGATAATGGCTTCTTTCTGCTCCGGATTCACGCGCGTAAACACGTTTGACGCCTCAACATGGCGGCGCAGCTGGTGCTCGGTGAGGCCCGCAAGATCATCGCCCGTGAGCGGATTGTGGATCGTAAAGCCGATTTCTTCGGCGATCTTTTTTGTGACGAGAAAATTATCGCCGGTGATGATTTTGATGCCGACGTTATAGACCGCCATTTTTTTCAGCGTATTCTTCACGCTGTGCTTTGGCGGATCGAGGAACGCCAGAAATCCCACGAACGTGAGTTCCTTCTCGTCTTCTTTCCCATAAGGCGTCTTTTTGAACGCAACGTCCTTCGTCCCCACCGCGAGAACGCGGAAGCCGTTCGTGGAAAGGTGATCGTAGGTTTTCGCGATCATCGTCTTGGCCGCCTCCGGGAGCTTTTTAGAAAGTTTTAATATTTCCTCAGGAGCGCCTTTCGCAATGAGCACCGTCCCCTTCTTTTCGCTCGTTACAATGATTGATTCGATCCGCCGCTCGGCGTCAAAGGGAACCTCGTCCACTTTTTCCCAATCTTTCACGTCGTGTTTCTTATATTCTTCGATCGCCCTGTCGAGCACGCCGCGAACCCCGGTCTGATGCTGGGCGCTTATATAGGCCCAGTAATGGGTATTTTCGCTTGCGTTGCCCACCTCGTCGAGCGACTGCATGAGAACGATGCGGTCTTCGGTGAGCGTGCCGGTTTTATCCGTGCACAGCACGTCAACGCTGCCAAAGTTGTGAATCGCCGCTAATTTCTTCACGATCACGCCATGCTCCGACATGTTGATGGCTCCCTTCGCCAAATTGCTCGTCACGATAAGGGGCAGGAGTTCCGGCGTAAGCCCTACGGCAATCGCGATCGCGAACAAAAAGACGTCGAGTGTGGCGTGGCCGAGAACAAAAATATTGATGAGGATGACGGCAAGCACGAGAAGCAGCGTAGTCCGGAAAATGAACGTGCTGAATTCTTTCAAATTCTTTTCGAATTCCGTAGGCGCATCGGGACGTTTCAGTTTTCCGGCAATATTTCCCACGCTTGTCGCCGTGCCGGTCGCGACAGCAATCGCCGTCCCCTTGCCCGAAACAACGCTAGTCCCAAGGCGCAAAATCTTTTCATCCGGTTTCTCGGGTGTTTTTTCTACGGGCAGCGATTCACCGGTAAGTACGCTCTCGTTCAAGAAAAGATCGCGAGCTTCAAGAAGTATGCTGTCCGCGGGAACAAGGTCGCCCGCCTCAAGCGAGATCACGTCGCCCGGCACCACGTCGCGCATGTTGCGTTCTTTGAGCTCGCCGCCGCGGATCACGCCAGCCGTGATCGTCACTTGCTCCTGCAAAGCTTCGGCGGCTTTTGCGGATTTATAGGTATTTGCAAAATCAATGAAAGCGCTGCCAAAAACAATGGCAAGGATCACGCTCGCTTCGATGCGGGATCCGAGCGCGAACGAAACGACCGCGGCCGCAACGAGAAGCAAGAGGAGTGAATTATTAAATTTTGAGAAAAAAATGGCGATCGGCCGGAGCTTTTTCTTGTCGGCAAACTCATTGGGGCCGTATTGCTTGAGCCGCCTGGACGCTTCCTGGGGCGTGAGTCCGCGCTCGGACGTCCCAAGTTTCTTAAAAAGTTCTGAAGCGGAGAGTCCTGATAAGGTTTTCAAATCGAGCGTTTCAGCCATATACCTTTAGTTTAGCAAACCAAAAACCCCGCTTTTAGACGGGGTCTCTGGGGTTGGCAATCCATAAGCCGGATTCTGTCGACCGGAATCGCTTTCGCGAAACCGATGGACGATCATTTATCTGGGTCCTTGATCGCTCGCGGACTCAAGCGGCACTCCCAGCCGTAAAAATTTTACGGCTGGACGCGGCCTTGCACCCGGTAAGAATTTTGCCGTTTCACCTCCGCGTTGTGGTCCCTAGTGCGGAGTTGAGCCTAAAAATTGGGATGAGGCTCCCCGCTTCCTTTCGAAAGCAGGCGTCACTGATCGCATCTCTTGCCTTGCGGCAGCGAGCGGTTAGCTCGTACCTGTTTATCACGGCTTGCACCGTGAGAGTGTCCGGACTTTCCTCCCCTCGCCCGAAAGCGAAGAGCGATCGTCTGGATTGCCGTAAATTATCATACCATAATGTAATGAAAAAAGAAAGGGGCCGGCACCGCGGCGCGGATCGCACGCAGCCAATCATGAAAAAATTATGAAGCTGTGGAAAAAATCCATTGACGTGCGGCGCCCATGCCGTAAGATGAAAAATAGTTCTTGCAAACACCACGTGCCAAAGGAGACATACGAGATGGCGTCGAGTCGTCCCTACCGATACATTCCACCCGAACCCAAAGACGATGAAGAAACGCATCGTCGAATCCGCCAGAGAGAAGTAACCCGCATGACGATGGATGAGACCCCGTCGGATCCGTCCCAACGCCCCACCCCCAAAACGACCCCGAAGCCATAGCGCTTCTCCTTGCATCAAAAAAGCCGGCCTGCCCGCCGGCTTTTTCCTTTGTCCAAACCCTAATTATGGAATCCGAGATCGGCAGGATTGAAATCTCCCGAAATGCGTTCGATCGTCCCTCCGCTTTCCTCGAACGATTCGCGAAGTTTTGAGACTTCGTCGGCGAGGGCAACGGTTTCCTCCGGAAGTTCCTTGCGCTTGATCCGCCATCGCGACCAAAATTCGATCACGAGCTTGCTGTCGCCGAAAATCTTTTTAATTTTTTCCGCGCGCGCGATTTCTAAAGCATATTTCAAAGCAAGCAGTTCCCCGTAATTATTCGTGGCGGAATTGTCGTCCACGAGATGCTTGCCGAACGCGTTCAGCTCGTCCCGTGAAAGGCCTTTGTGGAGCAGGTTCTTCCCCTTTTCATCCGTCACGCTGATTTCGACGCCTTCACCGCGGCCAGTCCCGGCGTCGAAATAGATGCCCTTGGCGAGCTTCGGCGCTTTTTTCACTTCATAGACCGCGCCTTTCGTAATCCATGCTTCGGCTTCTCCTCTATTATCGAATGCTTTGTAGCGGGCGCCCGTCACGCCCTTCACCATTGATTCGCATTTTTCCCAATCGGACGTCACGCCGGATTTCCCGCCTTCGGGAACAAAATATGCGTAATATTTTTTCTTTTTTAGCGGCATATGGTTAACGTTTGCGCGAGTCGAGCGGAGGGCGCGCGTTATTGATGGTTTCGATGAAAACTTTTGCGGCATGTTCGGCTTCCTTGCGGGTCTTGAATTCCACGCCGCCGACGCCTTCGTGTCCGCCGCCCTTAAACGGTTTGAGCATATTGCCGACATGCACCAGTCCGCGCCGGCGGAGCGAACGCGGCCATGGATTGATGCCGACATTTACATGATATTGCCCGTCGCGGTCGCTCAGGCGGACGAAATACATCGCCTTGGGGAAAACATATTGGGCCGTATAATGGGCAAACGTTATATCGACGTCGGTGCGGTCGATATAGCATACGCGGCCCACGACGGTCGCGTGCTTTTTATAAAACGCGATTCCTTTTTTGTCTTGTTCTTTCACGAAACGAATGAGTTGTTTCACTTTCGGTTCATTCGCTATGCTCGCAAGCGGCCGCTCGGAGAGCGCTTTCACAAGCCATGCATTCTCGGCTTTCGTGTGGCTTTGGCGCTCGATATATTCATTGACGCGGAGCGCCGGCTCTTTGAGCTCGATCGTCTGCTTGGCCGACTTGTATTGCGCGCCGTCGATAACGTCGAGCCATTTCACGAGCTCACTGATATGCCTCGGGGCCTTCCATGCAAAATCCTTTTGGAGCGCGGCGCACACGAGATGGCAGCATGACGGATACTGCGGTTCGAGGCGGTGCTGCCGGTCGGCGCGGAAGCGCTTTTCCCATTCCGGTTTCTTGAAGGTGGTTGGGTGGTGCTCGAACCACCACGCCGCCGCGGGATGGTACAAAAAATCGACGATGATCGGCGGATTCCGCCGGCCCCGGAAAAGTTTATGCTTCTCAAAGAATTTCTCATCAAGCCAGTCTTCGAGGAGATAGTAATTGACGGGCGTAAAATGTTCGATGTCGTCGCCGCGGCTCCGCAGGAACGCAAGCATCACGGCGGCACAGGCGCGGCCGTCAAAATCATTATGAAAATAAATGTCGTAGATCACAGTTCACTAATATACTACAATTTATTCGGCGAGATAGCCTTTGACCTGGTTCACGAATTCATGAATATCCATCCCCTTTTGCATCACGCCGGCGGCGCCGAGCTCCTTCAGCGCTTCATCGGAAAGTCCGGCGATGTTGCTTTCGGCGTAGGCAGTGAGGAACACCACCTTGAATCGGCCGTACTCTTTGGTCATTTTGAGTTTGGCAAGGACCTCCAAGCCATCCATGTCGGGCATTTTGACATCGAGCAACATGAGGCTCGGAAGTTCTTCTTTTACGGCTTCGAGTGCCGCCGGCCCGTCTGTTGCGATGCGCACCTCGTACCCGGCTTTCGTAAGGACCTGGCGATAGAGACTGATAATTTCCGGTTCGTCGTCGACAAGTAAGATCGTTGCGAGCGCTTTCATTGAGCTTATTCTAGCACAAAATCGGCGGATTATGCCGACGGCCTATTGAACGGCACCATAAAGACGAACGTGCTCCCGATCCCCGGAGCGCTTTCCTGGAGGGCGATGTCGCCGTGCATGGCTTGCATCAAAAGTTTTGAAACATACAAGCCGAGGCCGCTGCCGTATTCGGTCATCCTGCCGAACGACTTCGCGGACGTCTGGAATTTTTGGAACAACGTTTTCTGGGCTTCGGTGTCGATGCCCATGCCGGTGTCGCGGATGTAGATCTTTGCCATTTCCTTTTCGGCTTCGATCGTGATCGTGACGCCGCCCTTTTCGGTGTAATGCAAGGCGTTGCCAATGATGTTCATGAGTGCCTGGCGGAGCGCGCCCACGTCGACGAACACCGTCGGAAGTTCTTGGGCCGGCTTCTTGACGGTGATGGTCAAATTTTTCTTTTCGAAGGACGGCTTGATGTCCTTCACGATATTCTCAATGATGTTTTCGATCTTTGCGGATTCCGGTTTCAGGTCGATTTTCCGTTCGAGGCGGATCGAATCCAGGAAGCCATTTACGATTTCGAGGAGCCGGATGCTGCTCTCGTGGATGCTCGTCGACATCTGCTGGACCGTATCCCGCATTTTAGAAAGATCGTGCTCCGAATGCACGGTGTCGAGAATCAATTCGGCGTTGCCGCGAATGATCGTGAGCGGCGTCCGCATTTCATGCGAAGCGATCGACAGGAATTCGTCTTTTGACTGCTCAAGGAGCCGTTCGTTCGTGATGTCGCGAATCCACAAAATGATGCCCTCAAGTTCCGGTCCTCGGCCGGCGATGGCCCGGAACGTGAGGCTGAAATATTGCTCGCCGAGGCGCCCTTCAAACGTGTACGACGTGCTGCTTTGCATGTGGAACATGACTTGTTCGCGGTTCAGCCCCGGGAAGAGCGTTCCGATTGTCGCGAGGCCGCCCTGGTCGCCTTTCGGCTTGAAGGCTTCCTGGATGAATTTATTCATGAAAATGATCTTATCGTTTCGATCCATGAGCAAGACGCCGTCGGGCATGCTGTTCACGATGATCGCGAGCCGCATGCGTTCGAGCTCGATGCCGCGGTACATGCCGCGATAGCGGTTGCTCAAAGCGTTGAACGCCCGTGCGAGCGCCTGCGCTTCGGCGCTGCCGGCAACCGGCATCATGTCGCCGAAATCGCCCGTAGACATTTTTTCTATTCCGCGGCGCAGGGATCGCATATCGGCGTTCACGGCATACATAAGCCACCCTCCGAGTATGAGGATGATGGCTGCGGCGGCCGCGTCAACAATGGTTGCAAAGCGCGCCTCCCGGAATACGCTTCCGGCAGGAGCCCACGGGATGACAAGGTGAAATCCGATCGCTCCCACGGCCACAACCGTTATGGCAAAAACCCAGCCGCGGAGCGGAATGCTGCGCTTCATATATTGTTATGATACCACACCGTTACCGCCCGGCAGGGCCGGGTCCGGCAAGATTGGTCACAATTTCGGCTTCGTTTTCGAGGGCGAACTCCATCCGCTCAAAGACGCGCTGAGCCGTACGGAGCGAAAGCCCGACGCCGAATTTCTTTTTTTCGAGCGAAAGAACTTTTTTGAACATTTCCGAGGTGATGATGTTGCGGAGGCGCTCGTTGATGATTTCGTTGAGCCGCGCTTTCTGCGTCTCATCGATCTGGCCGCGATATTCCTCGAGGAGCCACTCGCGGATCCGTTCCACTTCGGACGTCAGGCTGACTTCGGGGTAATGTTCGATGTCGTTGAACACTTCGGCGATTTCATGCCGGCGCTCGATGATGTCGTTCACGAATTTTGCGATTTTGGCCGCTCGCACTTTCCAGAATCCCACGCCGCCCAAGCGGTACGGCCGATGCAGAAGGTTTTCAAAAACTTCGCCATCGATGTTGTTGGCAAGCCGCTGGGTGAGGAAAAAGGCGAATCGCTTGGTCTCTTCGGACGAATAGCCGCGGAGGAAAAGGTGCGTGAGCGCCATCGAGAGCGCATCTTTTTCTGCTTCGGCGCCAGCCCATTCTCGGTACAAGTGCTGGGACAAGCTCACCGCCGCCGGTTCATCCGCCGAATCCTCGGTTTTCACGATAATGCCATCTTTCAAATAGAAAATTTTCTGGGCGTCGCGCAAGCTCCATGCCTCGTGGGTCACCATGATGACAGTCTTATGATCCTTTTCGTTGAGTTCCTTTAAAAACGCGAGTACATTATTGGCGTTCGCCGAATCGAGATTGCCGATCGGTTCGTCGGCGATAATGATCGGCGGATCGTTCGCAAGCGCGCGGGCGATGCCGACGCGCTGCTGCTGGCCGCCGGACAATTCGTGCGGGAAGCGCTCCGCGAGATGCTCAATATCGAGCCGCTTCAGGAGCTGCATGGCCGCTTCGCGGCGCTTGGCAAGCGATACGCCGAAAAACGTCATCGGGAGGGCCACGTTGTCTACCACCATGAGCGACGGAATGAGGTTGAACTGCTGGAAAACGATACCGACGCCGATCTGGCGGAACACGGCAAGTTCACGCTGGGAAAAGCCGCTGATATCGCGGCCGCTCACGAGGATCTTCCCGTCCTGGCCCTGCTCGATGCCGGAGATGAGGTACAGGAGCGTCGTTTTACCGGATCCGGAAGGACCGAAAAACGAAACGTACTCGCCGGGCTGGATTTCGCAGGAAACATCGCGCAAAGCCTGCGATTCGTTCGGCTTGCCGCGATTATACCAGAAGTTTACGTGATCGAGTTGGATGGCTGGCGGCGGCATGGTTATGAAGTCGCCGCAGCGTGCGGCGCAAATTTTTCGACGGTATGCATCACGTCTTCCGACATGCTGTTGCTCTTCACGATGATCGCATCAACGCCCACTTCCTCGATCCGCTCCAGAATTTCGCGGTCCCCGTTGCTTGTGAAAAGAACGGTTTTGACCTTCGCGAGTTTTGGATCGCTCTTGATGCGCTTCAAAAATTCGAAGCCGGTTTCCATTTTTGCGACATTTGCGTTGTTATGGCTTTCGCGCAGGGGCATGTCAAAGAAGACGATGTCCGGCCGCAGATCGTCGGAGACAAGATACGGCTCAGCTTCTTCCACGGTCGCGCTCGTTGCGACGCTGAATTCGGCTTCGAGCCCGTGGAGCCAGAAAATGTCGCCGAAAAAAATCCGCATCATGTCATTGTCGTCCACGAAGAGAATCTTTATTTTTTTCTTTGGCTCTGGCATGGGAGTGGAATTTTTATTTCTGGAGGAATGCGGCCTTCGGGGAAAGCGAACTCGCACGGCGGGCCGGTATGAACCCGGCTGCGAGGCCAATAATTGCCGAAACGCCGATCACGAGCCCGAGGAACCACGCCGGCGAAACAAACAGCTGGAACGCCGTCCCGCCGTAGTGCTGCGCGATGAAACTCACGATAAAATCAAGGACTTGCCCCACGCCGACGCCCAAAATGATGCCGACGACGCCTCCGGCAAGGCCCATGACGAGCGCCTCGACGAGGAACAGCCGCCGGACGTCTTTGTCGGTCGCGCCAAGCGCTTTCATGACGCCGACTTCATAGGTTCGTTCCAGAAATCCAACGATCATCGTATTGAACATGCCGATCGCGGAAACGATGAGGGCGGCGATGCCGAAGATGCCGAGGATGAGCGTGATGATGTTGGTCACTTGCTGGGCCTGACGGACCAAATCGATATGCGCGGAGATGAGGAATCCCTGAGAAACGAGCGAGCTGCGGAGGTTTGGGAGCGTCGCATCGTTTTGCGACTCAACATAAATCTGCTTGTAGGAAGGCGCCGCCTGCGGGAAGGACGATGCCGAAACGATCGCGGTCGGCGCTTCGCCGTCATTCACCACGACGCCCGTAATCGGCAGTTTCTTGGTGGAGACATTCTGCATCACCGGGCCGCCTTTCGGATCCGGATAGAACGCGGTTATGACCACCTGCTGCCCGATGGTCGCGGGCGTTGAAGACAAGGCGAGAAGCTTGAGTGCTTGGCTTGAGATGACCACGCCTTCTCCTGAGCCGAAACCCTCGCCGATATCCGGCACCAGGCCGGAAAGTTTGAAATAATTGCCGTCGACGCCATCCACGAGAATCAATCCCGGCGCCTTGTCGTCGATCTGCACCGAGCCGGAAAACTCCGCAACGGGACTCACCACTTTTGCCTCGGGTAATTTTGAAATTTGATCGATCCTTGCCTGATCGATAACAAGGTTGCTGTCGGAAGGATAGGTGGCGTTGCACGTGATGAGCGATTCGGACGTCGTAATCAACTTGCCGAGCAGAATGTTCTGGAGCCCATATCCAAGCGACACCAGGATGACAACGGTCGCAATGCCGACCGACGTTCCCAAGATGGTAAGCATCGTACGAAGCGGCTTTGCAGAAAAACTGCGGACGGAAAGCCGGATCAAGTCGCGGACGCCGAGCTGATGAGGAACGACTTCGATGGGGTCAAGCATGGCTGTTCACGGCTCCCGCGGTTACGGGACCCACGAGGGTTTTCACGACTTCGACGAGGTCTTGTGGCAGGTTTTCGGCTTTATGGATGAAACGCTCGGCGCCTTTTGCAAGCGCTTCCTTTTCAATCTCTTCTTCCGAATGGCCGGAAAAAACGAACACCCGGAGGGCGGTTGTCGCAGCATCCTTCTTTATTTTTTCGAGAAGCTGGAAGCTGCGCTCCGGAGGCAATACGACTCCCCCGCCGGCCTGAGGCAGGGAAAGATCCAGAAAAAGAATATCGGGCCGCGTCGCGGGGTTAAAGATGAGCGCTTCGGCTTCGTCAAGGCTTGCCGCGAGGGCAAGTTCGCAATGGTTTTCGAGGTTGTAGATCCAAAAAATGTCTTGAAAATAGAGCCTGATGATCTCTTCGTCGTCTACCAATAATATTTTCGTCTTGCGCTCATCGGGCATTATTTCTGTATGTTATGCACGAATTGGAAGGTGTTTTCAAAGTTGTTCAGGATGACGTCGAGGATCGACTGCGACTGCTGGGACACGATGATGGTCTGCGGCGGATAGGCCGTGGTGTTTGATGCCTGGTCGGTCGAGATAATCTGGAGGCGGTACACCGAGCCCGGAACCAGATTCGGCACGATTGCGACGTGGCTCGTCACGAAGCTCGTGAGGTCTTGGACGGTGTGCGAGAACGTTGAAGAGCTGTCGCCGACGCCTTGATCATATTTTACCACAGAATTCGACGGCTTGTCGGTAACCCATCCGACGATGGCCTGCGCGACCGTCGGCGTTTGCGGATCGATAATCGTTTGGATCCTGATGTTCGAAATAACCGGCGGCGTGGTGTCGACCGTCGTCCGCACGGCGATCGGCGTTGCAGCGGCGACGGTGTTGCCGGCCGCCGTAAGGCCCGATACGCTTACGGAATAGTTTGTCGCCGGCGTGAGGTTGGAGACGGTAACGCTATGGAGCTTCACCATGGCCTCGTCGGTGATCGTCTGTGAAAGCCCGGTCTTTGTGTCTTTATACTGCACGATGGAATTCGTGAGCGAATCCGTGCTCCACGAAACCTGGAAGCTCGTCGGCGTTATGTTCGAAATCTGCGGCGTGACTTTGGTCGCGGCCGTCGTGAACGTCACATCGGCGCTCTTGCCGAAAACGCCCGGGATGCTGAACGATTCCGCCATGACATGATAGGTCGTATTCGGAACCAGTCCGGTAAGATCGAGCGAGTGCGTTATTGTTTTATTGTTGACATCCGAGACTTGGCTCGCGTACGAACTCGACGACGACCCGGCGTTATAGTCGGCTTCCGTTGCATAGAACACGACGGAGTACGATTTGATATTCGTGGTCCAGCTTACGGTCGCGCCATTCTCCCCGACTTTCGTTACGGTCGGCGCGCTCAAGAACGGCGGGACGAGGCTCGGAAGAGCGGATGCGATGCTGTTTTCGATTTCCTGCTGGAACTGGTATGCATTCTCAAAGGTAGTCGACGCCGGAAGGTTCGCTTCGGTGAGGAACTGGGTTGCGAACGTACCGTCGGTGGTCGTCGCAACATTGCCGGATTGGTCGATCGCTTTCGCGTTAAAGTGGTATGTCGTCCCCATAATGAGGCCCTTTGCCTTAATGGAGTGAAGCGTCGAGAATGCTCCATCGGCGGCGGCATAGGAATAATCCGTCGAAGAGCCGTACTGGATGATGCCGATGGACGGCTCGTTGGTCACAAAATTCACCGTGGCGTCGAACGGCGTCGTTGTGGCGGTGAGTTGGGAAATTTTCGGCGGCGTGGTGTCTGGTGCCGGGAACGGAGACCCGACGATGATCGTCTGCGTGGTATTCGGCGCGAGCGTTCCGAAAGAATTATCGCCCGAAGCCGTTTCCGCTCCGGCAGCCGAATCAGATCGGACGCGGAAGTAATACGTGGTGGACGCCTGAAGGTTTGCAATAGTCACGGCGTGATACGTGGTGAGCGTCGGATCCTGAACGGTGCTTGTCGTGTAGATTCCCGAAACAAGGCCGTAATCAACTTGGCTCGTGGAAAGGCGATCGGTTGACCACACCACGATGGCGGACGAGTCGTTCACGATCGGCACGGTGATGCCCGAAATCACCGGAGGACGATGGTCGGTCGTCGTGAAGTTATAATAGCGTCCCGCGTTATTATCCACGTGCACATTGTCCGCGGCATCGTCAGATTCGAGATAGAAATCATACGTCGTCCCCTGCGTGAGCCCGCTCGCGGAGACCGAATGGGTGAAGGGCGCCGAGCCTCCCACGAGCGTCGTCGTGCCGACGCCGATGATGTTCGTACCGCCGACGTTCGGCTGGAAATAATGGACGAATGAGTTGGAATCCATGGTGGTCTGCCATCCGATGATCGCTTCAGTGTCGCCGAGATACGTCGTTGTGACATTCGAGAACAATCCGGCGTTCGTCGTGAACGTTATCGGGTTTGATTTGTCGGTCGCGATGTTGCCGGACGCGTCCGTTGATTGCACGTAATAGTAGTATTGCGTGCCGGTAGCGAGGCTCGTGATCGTCACCGAATGGACGTAGGGCGTCGAGGATCCGCCGACAAGCGTCGCCGATCCGGTGGATGACGCCATCGAACCGGTTGACGTGCCGTAGAAGACAAACGAATCGGCGTTGATGTCGGTATTCCAGGTTATGAGCGCCGTCGTGTCGAACGGCGTCGAAGAAACGTTCGAAATGACGGGCCCCGGCGATTGCGTGGTCGTGAACGACTGTTCCGACGATGTGCCGACGTTATTCGCTGCGTCGACCGATTGGGCGATGAAATAATATTTGGTATTCGGCGTGAGGCCTCCGAGCGACACTGAGTGCGGCGACGTTACAAAACTCGTATCGGTGATCGAACTCGAGGCAGAATACATGCCGGTCGACGTGCCGTACAGGATCTCGGAATTCGCCGGCTTGTTCGTCGACCAAGTAAATCCGGCGGTGTTTTGGTCTTTGACCACGACCGAGAGGTTCGAAATGACCGGAGTCGTGTTGTTCGTCGTAAAGAAGGAATAATACGCTCCCCCGTTTTTGTCGATCGTTGAATTGCCGTATGCGTCAACTGATTGCACGTAGAAGTAATAGGTTGTTGACGGAGCAAGGTTGGTGATCGTCACCGTATGGAAGTACGGCGTTGACGTTCCGCCGACGAGGTTGCTCGTACCGGCGGAGAGCGAAAGCGACGTCGTGGCGTTGCCGTAAAACACGTGGGAGTCGGCATTCGTATCGGTGTACCACGTGACCGCGGCGCCGAAGTCCGACGTTGAAGCGATCGTCGTGGAAGAAATCCTCGGACCGAGCGGTTCAATGGTGGTGAACGAGTTTTCCGATGATTGCGCAGTGTTGCTCGCGGAGTCAATCGAGCGGACGACGTAATAATACTGCGTGTTGGGCGCGAGGCCGGACAGGGTGACCGCGTGCGCGGAGACCATCGGCGACGTATCGGAAATTGCCGTGGACGACGGATAACTGCCCGGCGCAGTTCCGTACAAAACCTGCGAGTTGGCGAGCTTGTTCGTCGACCACGTGATCGCAGCGGTCGAGCTCGTTATGGAAGACGCCTGGATGGAGCTTATGACCGGCGTCGATGAATTCGACGTGATGAAGGAATAGTAGGCGCCGCCCTGATTATCAATGGTTGCGTTGTTGCTCGCGTCAACCGATTGCACGTAGAAGTAATAGGTTGTTGACGGCGTGAGGTTGGCGAGTGTTATCGAATGAGCGTACGGCGTCGACGATCCGCCAACCAGCGCGTTGGTTCCGGCAGAATTGGTGAACGACGACGTCGCCGTTGAATAATAAACATGCGAATCAGAATTCGTGTCGGTGTTCCAGGTTATCGTGGCGCCGAAGTCCGACGTCGAAGCGACGGTCGTGGAAGAGATCTGCGGACCCGGCAAGGTGAGCGTCGTAAATGTTTGTTGCGTTGACGTCGACGTGTTCCCATACGGGTCGGCTGAAATGACTTTGAAGTAATATGTTTTTGCGCTGACGAGGCCTGAGAGTGAAACGCTATGGGAAGTCACCGTGGTCGTTGCGACCGCCGTCGACGACGGATAGGAGCCGCTCGACGTGCCGTAAATCACCTGGGAGGTCGAAAGCTCGTCGGTATTCCACGCAACCGTCGCAACGGTCTGTCCCAAGGTTGGCACGGTAATATTCGAGATCACGGGCGGCGTTGTGTCGGAAAGCGTGTGGAACGAGTAATAGGCGCTGCCGTTATTGTCGGTGGTCACGTTGCCAAATCCGTCGTTCGCCTGCACGTAATAATAGTAGGTCGTTGAGGGGGCAAGGCCCGTGATGCCGATCGCATGAGTCGTAGAGGCGTCCGACACTTGCACCCCGGTGAACGTCGAAGCGTTTGTCGACGTTGAATAATAAACGTTTGAATTTGCCGTCTTGCTCGTGGTCCATGCGATCGTAGCACCGGTCGTTGTGATGTTTGTGCTCGTAACTCCGGAAATAACCGGACCGAGTTGGGACGTCGTAAAGAACGATTCGCTTGTCGTCGCCGCATGGCCGAGCGAATCGACGGACTGGAGATAATAATAGTAGGTCGTTGACGCAAGGAGGTTGGTGAGGACCACTTCCGGCGTCGTCGTGAGTGAAACCGTGCTGGAGACAGAACTTGTTTCGTTGTGCGAGGTAGTGCCATAGAAAACCGCCGAGTTAGCCGCTTTGTCGGTCGACCATCGGATATCGGCGGAATTCTGGGTCGGGGTCACCTGAATGTTTGAAATAACCGGCGGATTGCCGTTCGTTGCTTGGAAGCTGTAATAGGCGCCATTGTTGTTGTCGATCGTCGTATTCCCCTGCGCGTCGGTCGACTGCACGTAGAAGTAATAGGTTGTGGACGGCGTGAGGTTGTTCAGCATTCCCGTGTTCACATAGGGCGGCCCCGATGTTGCCACGGCGGCAACAATCGAAATCGGGAGTGCGAGCACCGGCGACTGAGACCAATAAACGTAGGAGGACGACGGCAGAATATTGGTGTTCCACGTCACGATCGCCGACGTATCAGAAGGATTTGCGGCAACCGAAGAGATTGCCGGACCGCCGTTATTCCCCGTGGGCGTGATGAATACCTGCTGAGTGAAGGCCGAAATATTTCCCGCCGTGTCTTCAACGCGAAGCTTATAATAGTAGACGGTTGTCGACGAAAGCCCGGTATCAACGTAACTATTGGTGCTCGACTGAGAGATTGTGGCGAGCTGTGAAAACGCGCCGCCCGTCGAGCGGAAAATATCATACTGCTTAAAGTTGCTGATGCTACTCGTCGCCCAGGAGAGATATGTCTGATAATTGTTCAGCGATTTATTTGAAATATCCTTTACGATAAATCCGGTCGGGACTGCGGGGCCGGACACGGTCTGATACGTATCGTTGCCGTACACGTCGCGGAGTTCAAGATAGAGCATGGGGCTGCTCGTGGACGAGAATGTGACCGGGAAACCGCTCGTGCTTGTCGAAGTCCCGCCGACAACGGTAAAGGCGAGTGTCGACGTCGGCGTCGATGTGGTGAATGATGATCCGGAAATGCGGTACAACAGATTTGAATCGTCAGAAAAATTGAAGCTTATGGTTTGCGCGCCGGCGTCCATGGTGACAGCGTTCACGACCGGCGCTTTCGTGTCGAGCATAAATGCGCTTGACGTGGCCGAGGCAAGATTATTCGCGCCCTGGTGGTCGTCGACGGTCACTTTGATGAGCGCGCTTGCATTATACGTTCCCGCGCTATCGATGGCGGCATTCCAAATCGTCGTTGTCGTCACGTACGTCGTTGTCCCCGTGAGCGTAATGTCGCCAATCGAATTTACAAACGCGGTAGACGTAGCCCACGTCGTTCCGCCATCCAAGGAATAATAGATGGTCGGCGTGAGTGTGGACGTGGCATGCCCTCCTGATGCGTTGTCGGTGTCCTCGTCCGGATCCCCTACTGAATACTGGATTTGGATGCGGCCGGCGTTCGTGGAGCTCGTCGTGACCTCTGATGCCGTGAGCGGCGTCGACGTACTAAACTGCGGAGGAGCGTTCACAACATAATTAATGGACGTCGAAGATATCGACGGCACGCCATTGCCGTTCGATGTAAGGGATACCTTATATTGGAACCATTGATTGCCGGTGCTGGTTTCCATGGAAGCCGGCATCACCGTGGACGGGCACGTCACCACGCCCGCGGACAACGTACAGCCGGCGGTGGCATCGGTGAAATTCGTCCACGACGACGAAGCAACTGCTGCCGTCGTGGATCCCGTCCGGAGCGAAACCGTGAGCGTCGTGCTCGCCGGCAACGTTCCCTCATACCACGAAAGCGCGCCCATGGTATTTGCCGTCGACGAGGTGTTGTACATCGATGACGTGAGCGATCCGCTCGCGACAACGGTGACATAGCCGATGCTCACGCTCTGGAGTATCGGCGTCTGGACGAGGCTGTTGGTCGAAAGCGTTGCTTGGTATTGAATATACGGATCGCCGTTGTTCACGCATCCGCCGGAAGCAAGCGAGCCGCCGCTTGAAATCGTACCGCACGAAGTCCATGCCGTTGCTCCGGTCATGGAACTATTGTTTGCGGAACGGGCCTTCAGGGTAATGGTCTGGAGGCCGTTTGAAGTCCACGACAAATTTCCCCACGACGAATTCGGCAGGTTAATGGCTGCGGAGGTAAACGTCCCGCTTGTCGAATACGACGAAAGCGGAACCCGAACCAGCGTTTGGGCGGTAATATCCGTGGCCCACAAGGAATTCGTGGATGATTCCGTGATTGCGAGATAAACGTTGTTATTCGCCTCGGTGTTATTTTCGTAGAAATAACCCACGACCTGGCCAGTGCTCGGGCTGACTTTTGGAATAAGCTGCAAGCCTCCGATCACATACACCGCACCGCTCAAAGCATCATAGGCTATGCCTTCCGGATTTGAGCTCGTAAAGGCGACCGAATACGTGGAGCTCGCGCCGGTTTGCACGTTCACTTTCGTGATGGTCGATGAATTTGAACTCTCAACCCAAACGGAATTAGTGGACGGATCAAATGTCGCCCCATACGGAACCGCGGTTCCCGGGAGCGAGGTCGTTGCAACAATCGCGCCTGATGAGTTCAGTCGATAGAGGGCATTTGACCAGCGGGACGGCGCCCAAATGACGTTATTGTAGGTATCAAAGACAAAATTATTTCCGGCAACAAGCGTGGGATTGCCAAGCGTGGTCGACGATATGAAAGCGCCGTTTGCAGCATTGAATTTATAAATTACGCCATTCGTGTCCCCTGCAAAAACCGAGTTCGAAGAAGGGTCAACGGCGATCGGATACGGGATACTCGCCCCGTTCGGGAAAGAAGTCGTGCTCACGATGAGGGCGGTGTTTGGATTTATCCTCGTCAGAATTTTATCGTTCTCCGCAACCCAGATTGCGGTATTCGAGGCATCAAACGCGATGCCGTCTGCGGCTCCCGTAATTGACGTTGTCGCGATAACAGCGCCCGTGGCCAAATTCAGCTTTGCCATCATCGTTGTTCCGCTCGCGTACCAGATGGCATTTGAACTTGGATCAAAGGCGAGACCTTCAATGTTGCTGTTGCCCGGATAGGTTGTGGCAAGCGCCGGAGTGAGGCTCACTTTGGAAATAGTTGCCGAGTTTGTATTTACCACCCAGATGGAATTGGAAATGGGATCCAGCGTGAGCTGTTGCGGAGAGGAACCGGTGAAAAAAACCGTGCTCGTCCCGGACACGGGGTTCACTTTAATCAAGCCTCCGGTTGAGCCGTTTGTATAGGCGACCCATATCGAATCCGTAATGGGATCAAACATCAGGTGATCTCCTCCATAACTCATGCCGAGGGATACCGACGTAGTCGCGCCGGTGTTCGGATCAAATTTCCAAAGGGATGTTCCCGAGCCGCCAACCCAGATGAAGTGGTTAATTGAGTCATAGGCGACACCGCGCGGATTTGCGAAGGTCACAAATGTGGTGCTTGCGCCAGTTTGTACGTTATACCGGGTAACGGATGACGATCCGTTGTTTGCGATCCACATATTATTGGTATTGGGATCAAAGGCGAGTCCCCAAGGAGCACCTCCAACGCTGACCGATGACGTTGCGCCGCTTGAAAGATTATAGGTCGTCGCATTGGTGCCGCCGTTATTTGTGATCCAAAGGGCATTATGGAAGGAATCATAGGTAATGGCCCAGGGGCTGTTCAGTCCTAGGTTGGAGATCGAGGTACTCGTGCCCGTCACCGGGTTTATTTGGACCAACGTATTGCTTGCCGACCCAAGCGTCCAAAGCGAGTTGGTTGAGGTTTCGTACATAAGCTCGCGATAGCCGGCGCCGCTTGGAAGGCCTGGCTCCGTGGTGCTCGCGCCGGTTTGCGGATTATATTTAACCATCTGCCCAACCAGATTGAGGGTCCAAACGGAATTGGTTGATGATTCATAAGCGACGCCGCGAGGACTGGTTACGGCGATGTCCATTCGTGACGGCGTTGCCGCCTGCGATGTAAGCTGCACGCCGGGCGTGGTTGCTCCGTTTCCTTTAAACGTTAGAAGAACCGTGCCGATGTCATAATCGGAACCTCCCGGAATCCCAATGGTTCCGGTCGCCGCATAGCTTCCTGCGGCAGAAGCAACATTGTCTTCCACGAGACTTGTTCCAAACGTGGCCTCCGCCGTCCAGCCGGATGCTGGAGCCCATGACGTTGCGTTTCCATAAGAATCTCCCGCAAATCCCCAGAGCAACTCGCCGGGATTATGCGCCGTCGCCGATCCGCTCGTCCATGATGCTCCCGTTTTGTAGCCGTTGTCATGCGTTGACGACGCATCGAACGGCGACACCGGCACGACGCCGCTATATTCACTCGCGACGATAGCCGCGGAGCCGAAAGCAAATGTGGTGCTCACGGTTGTTATTCCTGCCGGAGCATTGGCAAGATAATAAACGTTCGTGACCGTGCCGCCGGTGAACGACGAGGAAGCGGCCAGCACATAGGTGTCGTGTAAATTATCGGTGGGCTTTTGGACGGCACCATTTGATTGGATGCCGATGACGAGCAAATCTCCTTGATTCGTCGAACTCACATTCAGCGAAACGGTTGTTCCGCCTGCCAATTGATAAAGCGATTTGGTCTGCACGTTGATGATTCCTGTCGTCGTTGCATTTGAAAATGTTCCCGACAGAAACGCCGATCCCGATTGGACGCTCATCGCGCTCGACGTTGCAAGCGAAATATTCGATGCGCTCGGACTCACGCTCGTCGATGTTGAATATTGCGTCCAGCCGGTTTGATTCGTTGGGTGCGCGGCGGTTGATGCGGTCGATCCCCCGCTCCAGTTGCTTTGTGTGAATGTGTAGGTCGCCGCCTGTGCGATCTGAAGATTGATTACGACAAAAGCTGCGCCGAGAAAAAGCGCAAGCGCTCGAGCTGCTCTTTCCCTGAATAAATCTTTGTGCTTTAAAATTTTGGAGTGAATCATAACGATCTGCCGTTCAGGATGGCTTCCGTTCGTCACCGCTGCTGTTTTTCGCGTCTGCCATTCCACGTTACATAATAATTTTGACAAATAGGCAAGGAAAAAGAAAGAAAAACTGTGGAAAACTGGGCTCTGTAGAGGATCAATGCTCTTGAGCTAAAATTTAAATTTTGCTAAACATTGCTGTTTAGCATTCGCATTTTCTGCATTATCGGGTTCTCGATGAGTGTTTATCTGCCGCCGAAACCGATCAAACCGATTTTGAGCGCTACCGTTCGAGCGCCTTGATTCCAGGCAATATTGTGCCGCCAAGAAAATCCACCATCGCTCCCCCGCCGGTGGAAACAAAACTAAATTTTTTGTCGAGATGATAGTGCTTGAGGAACATCACCGTTTCACCGCCGCCCGCAACGCTGAATGCTTTTTTATTTCTCGCAATCGCGCGCGCAATGGCGATGCTTCCCTTTGCGTATTTCTTTTTTTCGATGAGGCCGAGCGGCCCGCTCCACAGGATTGTTCCGGCGGTGGAAATTTTTTTCGAAAACAACGCGAGCGTCTTTGGTCCAAAATCCAAAATTGCTTTTGCGCCCCACACAAAATCAAGAGGCAACACGACGCGATTTCGCGTCCGCTGCGACTTCATCATCTTTGCAAGCTGAGCCACGCTCGCCGGGTCGTTGTCTTGCACTGATTGTTTTACGTCAAAGCCGTTCATTTTTAAAATGGTATTCGCCGGACCGCCGCCGAGCAGAAACCAATCCGCTTTATTTTCAAAAAATGTAATGACGCCAAGTTTGTCTTCCGCTTTGGCTCCGCCGAGAATGAGCACGAAAGGATGCTTTGGATTCTTCATCGCGCGTCCGAGCGAAACGATTTCCTGCTCCAGTTCGAATCCGGCATAGCTCGGCAGAAATCGCGTGATTGCGGTAACGGATGCATTCGCGCGATGGCAAACCGCAAATGCGTCGTTCACGTAAATATCGGCGAGCGACGCAAGTTGTTTTGCAAATTTCGGATCATTCTTTTCTTCGCCGGGAATAAAGCGGAGATTGTCGAGGAGAACGATCGTGCGCGCCGGTGCCGATGCAACAAGCGACCGGATCGCCGCAAATTTGAAATCGCGCACAAACATCACTCCCCCGCCGGCAATTGATTTTTTTCCAAGCAATGCGGTGAGATGCGCGGCATTTTTGCGCAGGCTCAATTTCTTTTCAAAACCATGCGGCCTTCCCTTGTGGCTCACGATGACAATTTTGCAATTATTCGTTAATAGAAATTTAATGGTTGGAATTACGGCTTGCATCCGCCAATCGTCTTCCGTATTAAAATCGAGCCGCAGCAAAACCGTTTTCTCCCGAATAGCCGACGGTACGGCTTTGCTTAAGAAGTGAATCATATAACGGATTCTACCACGATTACGGGCGCGGGCGGCTATTTGCGCAACCGCGCGTAGATATCGGCTTCAATCGCCTCTCGTGCCTGTCCGAATTTGGTGCGGGAATATTCTTTAAGCTTTTCCGCAAGCGCCTTATCCCCGCCATTCCACGACGCGGTTGCAATGCGAAGATTAAAAGGTTTTGAAGCCTGGCCGTTGATGAGGATTTTGGCGTAGGCGTTCAAATTATCAATATTTAATAAATCGTTCTGGTCAAAAATCGGTTCAAACTGCTTTACCAGGAACTCCGCATCCTGTACGCCGACCCGGAACACGATTTCCGAACCGACATTGCCGAAAACCGCGTCTTTTATCGTGTCGGTCAGCTGGGCGATGAATTGGTGCGCCATCGTAAGGTTGAGGCGGTACTTGCGGGCCTCGGAAAGGATCGTGGCAATGGAATCCGTCGTGAAGTTTTGGAATTCATCGATATAGAGGTTGAAGTCCCGGCGATTGTCGGCGTTCGGGATGTCCACCCGCGAAAGGGCTGCCATCAGGATTTTGCCGGTAAAGATCATGCCAAGAAGGCCGGCATTGATGTCGCCGATGCGGCCCTTCGAAAGATTAATAAGGAGGATTTTGCCCTGGTCCATCACGTCCCGGAAATTGAATGCCGAATGGGGCTGGCCGATGATCGGGCGCATGTAGTCATTCGAAATGAAATTATTGAACTTGGACGTGATATACGGCGTCATATTCGCGAGCGACGCTTCGCCGCCGGCCTTCACCGCTTCTTTTTCCCAAAAATCGATGACGACGGGGTTGTGGATGCGCGCGAGCTTGCGCAAACGGTAGGCGCTGTCGGTAAAGATGCGCGGGATTTCCATGAGTGTTGCCGGCTCGTTCGGCATGTCTTCCATAAGAAGCAGAAGCGCATTCCGCATATACTGCTCAAACATCGGCCCCATCGTCTCCGGCGGGAACAATTTGTTGAAAATGCTCTGCATCTCGTTCACGATAAACGTCTTTTCTTCCGGCCGGTTGAAATTAAAGTCGAGCATGTTCAAACCGAGCGGCCGCTCCAAATCTCCCGGATTGAAATAGATCACGTCATCCATGCGGCTCGGCGGGATGAAGCCGAGCGCATTTTCAACGAGATCGCCGTGCGGATCGACGATCGCAACGCCTTTCCCGGCGCGGATATCTTCGATGATCATGTTGCCGAGCAGGGTTGATTTGCCGGTTCCGGTCTGTCCGATCACGTACACGTGCCGGCGGCGGTCGTCGTCCGTGATACGGATGGGTTTGGCCTGTCCGCGGAACACGCTTTCCCCGATCGCCAAACCCTGCGACGGAAGATTGTCCGGCGGAGGCGCTTCTTTTGATTTGAGCCATTTCACATGCGGTGTTTCCGTCGAAGAGATCGGGAAATGGTAGAAGCTCGCAATTTCTTCGGCTGATAAAATCATCGATTGATTGCCGTCGAAAAGCCGATAGATGAAGTTGTTGATGATCCCCGACGGATTGCGGAGCTTGTTGATCTTGAATTCATTGCGCATCGAACCGCTGAATTGATTAAATCCGGCGCACAATCCGTCGAGAATATCATCTGCCTGGAACTGCGATCCCGCCGAAGCAATGAGGCGCACATTCACATTGAAAAGCGGCTTGGCGAGCTTGAGCTGGATCGCTTTGATCGCTTCGTCATCCACAATGCGGTCTTCGCGCTCGTCTGCTTTGCTCTTGGGGTTGAACGTATTCGAAACGTCAGAAAGGCTCACCGGAAATCCTTTGCCGAAAATCTTTTTGATCGGCTCCCCTTTCTTCAGCATGGTGATATAGCTTTGCGCGGTGCGCTTAAAGCTGCTTGACGCAGGCATGAGGATCATCTGCAGGGCAACACCCTCGCCCACTTCGTTCACTTTGGAAAACGCGCCGATGATCGATTCAAAAGAATCGACGCCGAGCTCAACGTAGCTTTTGATCGGCAATGCAAAATTATCCTTTTGGGAAACATACGCCGCGGCAGTCACGCCGTTCACGTTGAAAATATTAAAATCATCCCGCACGAGCTCGACGCTCGCGCCGTTCCACAACCCCTGAATCTGCTTGGCTGCGGTTTCGGAAGAACGTTTTGGGACGCCGAGATAAAAATGGATTTCCTCGCCGACGTGCGGGACGGCCATCTCGAGCGTCACCGGTTTGCCGATCGCAGCAAGGCTCGCAAGCAGTTGCTCAAAGTGCGCGAGCTCCGCTTTGAAATCACCGTGCTCGCTCGCTCCCGCCGAAGCTTGCGCGGAAGGGCCGCTTCGCGGGATTTTTATGAGAAATATCGACGTGGCAAGCGCCGCGGCAAGGCGGGCGCGAACCACGGTGCGCGCAATGAAATAAATTGCGATGCCGATGACTGCGGCTGTGATGATGGAAAAGAAAAGATAGAAGCCGAGCATGTATTCATTTTAACAAACAACCCTTCACCGCCCCGCGGAACAACCGTTATTTTACGATGCCGCGCCTTTGAAGCTCCGGATATAATTTCCCGGCAAGCGCGTCATGGAATGCGTCTTGCACGAAATATGGCGATTTTTTTGATTCATTGAGCGCTTTGCCGATGCCCTGGCGCAATGCGGTGTCGATGAGATATTCGATTTCGAGCTTCACTTCGGGCGAAGCGGCGTCGGCGTATGCCGGCAACGGATCTCGCGACGGCGCGGGCGGGGGTGTGGGAACGGCGGCCTGGTTGCCCGGCAAAACCGGAAACGCTTTTATGGATTCTTTGATGAGCGCGCGTTCGCTCGCATTATGGAACTCCGGATGTTCGCGATTTTGCCGTATCTCTGCGGCGAGCCGCTGCATATCGTGCTCGATTGACTGTTCAAATGAAATATTTTGGTCGGACATGTTATGTATAATAAAACTAATGAGCACATCGTCCCGCGTTTGGATCCTGGCTGGCATCCTTATTATAGCAACCTTCCTCCGCTTCCACCATTTTGCATCAACGCCGCCCGGACTTTATCCCGATGAAGCGATGGACGGCAACAATGCCGTCGAAGCCGTCCAGACCGGACATCTGCGCGTCTACTATCCCGAAGACAACGGCCGCGAAGGACTGTATGTGAATATCATCGCCGTCATCCTCAAAGTCTGGCCAGTCTACGAGCCCTGGGTAATCCGCTTGCCGGCCGCCGTCGCAGGAGTTGCAACGGTCCTCGTGATGTACTTCTTGGTTTCCGAACTCTTCGGCTACGAGATCGGCCTTATGGCTGCCTTCCTTTTAGCAACGTCGTTTTGGCATATTGATTTTTCGCGGATTGGGTTCCGTGCGATTCTCGCGCCGCTTCTTCTCGCGTGGGCGCTCTATCTTTTTACGCGCGCAATCCGCAAAGGCTCGATCCGCGAACTGCCGCCGTCATCGCCGTGGTACATTTCTCCCTATTTTTATGCGGCGATCGCGGGGATTGTATACGGCTTGGGGTTTTATACGTATATCGCCTACCGCATCACGCCGCTCCTTTTCCTTTTATTCATCCCCTTTTACAGAAAAAATCCCGGCTTCTGGAAATGGACGATCGTCTTTGTTGCCGCAACCTTCATCATCGCCGCGCCAATTGGATATTATTATGCCCAGCATCCCGCCGATTTCTTCGGACGAACGTCGGAAATTTCCGTCACAAATTCCGGCAATCCGACGATGGATTTCGCGGCGAACCTCGGCAAAGAACTTGCCATGTTCAATTTCCGCGGCGATGACAACTGGCGCCACAACCTGAGCGGCGCGCCGGAACTTTTCTGGCCGGTGGGCATCCTCTTTGTGTTTGGCATCATCCTCGGCGTCTATGCCCTTGTAAAAAAATCAAAACGCTCCACGCCGAAATCGATCGCATCGCTTCCGCCATTCGGCCTGTGGCTCATGTTCCTGTGGTTCATATTCGCCATCCTTCCGGCGGCGGCATCCGACGAAGGCATCCCGCATGCGCTCCGCTCCATATTGATGCTCCCGCCGGCAATCGTGTTCGCTTCGATCGCGGGCGTTTGGCTCTACGGCATTATTAAAGAGTATGGCAGCAAACGGGCGGCGAAATTCCTCATGGCTGCCTTTCTTATCGTTGTCGCATGGTTCGGGTATTACGAATATTTTATTTTGTGGGCGGAAAATCCCAATGTCGCGGGCGCTTTCAATGAAAATTACGTGCAGATCGGCCGCGAGATCAATGCTTTGCCGGCGAGTACGCCGAAATATGTGATCGTGACCGCGGGCGGCGTCCTTGCGCGCGGCATCCCGGTCCCCGCAGAGACCACCATGTTTATCACCGATTCATTCACAACACAGGACCAGATGACCCACAACATCCACTATTTGCTTCCGGACCAAGCTGATACGGTTCCCGTTGGAACGCCTTCGAACGAAATATTTTATATTGAGTAATCTACCCGCCGTTCAGCATGATTCCATCATAGTCATTACGACCATCTCGTCAAAACTTTTTTCATAAAAATTTAATAAAAAAATCGGGGCGTGAAATGGTTGCATTATGCTTTCTCTGTGATATAATGACGCCAGTTTAGCAGTTCAAACTTCACCATGGAGCGAGTATGCGCAGACTGCAGTGGCTGCTTTTGCCGTTTATCTTTTTAGGCGCCATATCGGCCAAGACGCAATCAGGAACCTTCACCACCTACACCATCACCTACCAAGGCGCAACCCGACAATTCTCGGTCTACCTTCCCCCGAAACTCCAAGCCGCGCCGGTGCCAATGGTTGTCTGTCTTCATCAGACCGTCAACGCCCCGGCAACGTCTCCGCCGCTCACCCAGTGCAAAGACACCTTGGGCTGGACACACTATGCGGACCGGTATGGATTCACTGTTGTCATGCCCGTTTCAACCTGGAACTCGGCAAAGAACGGCCAATGGTTCTGGAACGCCTACAACCTGTCGTCTCTATTCGTCAACCAACCGGCCCCCGATGACAGCGGTTTTATCCGAACCGTCATCCAAACCATCATGCAGCAGCCGCAAACCTACGGCCTGCCAGCAATCGATGCTAATCGAATTTTCGTGACCGGAATGTCGTCAGGAGCATACATGACCCATCGAGTCGGCATAGACTCATCGGATCTTGTTGCCGCCATCGGCCCGGTCTCGGGAATGGTTTGGGTAGACACGTCAAATCTTCCGAACGCAGCGTATCCCGTGTCGGTCATCGAGTATCATGGCGACACCGATTCGGTGGTTCCCTATTGCGGCGGCGTCGTAGCGGCCTGGAACGTCGTCGTTCCATCGCCAAGCGTCGATGCCGACGTAAACTATTGGCTAGCCCAAGACGGCATGCCGATAAATCCAACACCGCTCTGCAACGGCACGACGCCATCAAGCGCAACGTATGTTCTGAATTTCAAAACTGCCAGCACCGAAGTTGTGTTCGTTCGGGAAGTGAATTACGGCCACGTCTACGATTCATCGCTCACGCAAGCGCTGTGGGAATTCTTCAGCGCCCATTCGAACCAGCTCATCAAACAACCCCAGTGAAGTTTGTCGCAGTACGCATAAGACCCCGGATTGAACGGGGTCTTTTTTTGTATAAAATTAGGCCGCCTTGTTAGGGGCGGCCTCTATTTTTACTGGAGATACTTTCCTTTTTCGATCGGAATCGAAAAATCGGTTGATTGGAGGTTCCAGAGACGTTGATACATGCCGTCTTGGATCTTGAGGAGCAGATCGTGGCTTCCCGCTTCGATGATGTGACCGTCTTTCACGACGACAATGCGATCCATCTTGCGGATGGTCGAAAGCCGGTGTGCGACGGCGATTACGGTTCGGCCCACGATAAGCCTGGCTAAGGAATCCTGGATATATATCTCGGATTCCGAATCCAGACTGCTCGTAGCTTCATCGAGAATGAGGATCGGCGCGTCCATGAGAATTGCCCGCGCGATAGCCACTCGTTGACGTTCTCCGCCTGAAAGTTTCACGCCACGTTCACCAACAAAGGTTTGGTAGCCGTCGGGGAACGAGGAAATGAACTCGTGGCAGTGCGCCAGTTTCGCGGCACGGATAACTTCGTCATCCGTCGCATCCGGACGCGAGTACCTGATGTTATCCATCAAGCTGCGATGGAACAATATCGGATCCTGCGGAACGTATGCGAGCTTCTGGTGCAAGCTATCTTGGGTGACGAACGCAATGTTTTGTTTGTCGATCAGGATCTCACCGCCCGTGACATCGTGCAACCGCGTGAGCAGTTTGAGGATGGTTGATTTTCCTCCACCCGACGGACCTACAATGCCAACCCGTTCACCGGCGCCGATCTTCAAATTGAAATCTTGAAGAATCATGTGTCCGCCGCCAACGTAGGCAAATTGCACATCGCGAAACTCCACAGCTCCTCTCGGGGCCGCAAGGGTCGCAGCATTTTCCTTGTCGGTAAGGTCGTGGGGCTTAAGCAGTATCTCGGTCATTTCGTTCGCGTCAGCCATGGCTTCATAAATCCTGCGAATATCTCCTCCCATCTGCCGCACATTTTCCGTGAGCTGGCCGAGGTAGGATCGCAGGAATACAAAGTCACCGAGCGTGAGTTGGCCGATATACCAGTAGCGCACCGCTACGACGAGCACGATTATTTCGAGCCCGCGTATGGAAAGCCCCTGGAGGCTGTCGGAAAGATTTCCAAGCATCCACGACCGATACCGGGCTTGCCGATGTTGGTCGGTGATTTCCTGAAAATTATGGACTTCGCGCTTGATTCCGGCAAACAGTTTGAGGTTGATGGCGTTCGCAACGGTATCAGCGAGACGTGCCGTGATCTTCGTGTCGAACTCGGCCCTGATTAAATCGTATTTCAACTTCCATCGTGAAAAATAGATGTTGAAACCGATAAAAACCATGGCCCAGACACAAAAGATCAGGCCGAGCGTCCTGTTGCGCCAGAATATTATTCCGACGACTAGGATTACTCGAATCGCTGTTTGCCCGATTTCCATCACGAGCTGGTCCATCACCACTTCGAAACTCGTTCCGAACCGGTTAATGCGCTTCACGAGCGCACCTGCAAAATTATCCGTAAAAAATTTATGGGAATGGTTCTGCAGGTACTCGAAACTGCTGTCCGCAAGGTCTTTCATCGCACGCGTTTCGAGATTGATCAGCGCATACATAGTGACGCGCCATCCAATCCACGAAGCGAGCAGCGTAAGGCCTACATACGTGATCGCGCTGTACACGCCTGCGAGATCGCGGAGCTGCCTGTGGAATGGATCGATAGCAAGGCAGTCGAAAAAGCGTTTGTAGAACATCGGCAACGTCATGTCGGCGCCGATCACAACCGCTACGCCCGCCGCACACATCGCAAAGAGGTACCGATATTTCCTCGCGTGCCGCCAGAAAATCCTGAGCGTCTGCTTGGTAAAATCGGTGCCCGAGATCCGCTGAGGGGCTTTTGTTTCCAATCGTATTCTCCTTTATAAAGAGCTGGCCTACATTATAACACAAAAATGCGAGTGGCGCAATCGTACGCGGCGCTGGATGAGTTTAGAACGGCTTTGATCATAGAAAAATAAAAAGAGTCCGTCGCATAGGCAGAACGGACTCGTCGCTTTCCGCTTACAGCACTATCCATGCCGGTTTCTCGTAAGTAATCAATACTTCCGGCTTTTCGTCCGGCTTCGGACGGCCACACTTGATGCAAGAACTGCCACGGCTGAGGAGTTGAGCTTCGCCGCCGTGCTGATATCCTTCTTCGAACACGTGTTCACATTTTTTTGCACATGCATTGCAAATGCTTTTACTGCATCCGGAGAAAGTTGCCATCGGTTCATTGCATTGTTTGCAAAACATCGCGGTAACGACCACAGCGCACCTGCCGTCAACTTCGGTTTTGCTCAAAAAAGTGAGCCCGCCCGATCCGAAATAGCAAACATCGCGAATGAGGCCAGCTTCTTCCTGATCGGCAAGCGTTGTGCCTTGCAGAACGAATTGCGTTCCACCTTCGTAATCAGGCTCGCTACCCCATTCAGTCTTTTTTAGAATCTTCTTGCCGCCAAAACCGAAATTGATTTTACGGCGACGACCATTTTCATCTTTTTCAACCCACATCTTGGTGAGTTCTGACTTGGGTTCGAGTGCAGCAATTGCTTGGACAATTTGCTCTTCGTCTTGATCGCTTGGAACAAATGTCCATGTTCTTTCTTGATCATCTCTCTTGATATACACAACCACCTCCAAGCACATTTGCAGCTGACCCTAAAATAGCATTGGGCAAGCAAGGCGTCAAATGTCTGTACACCTCGCTGGAGGAGTTTAGAACGTTAATGAGTATTGAAAAATGAAAGCCGTCAGTTTCCTGACGGCGAAATGTTTCTGCGATAGAACTCTATTTTTGTGATCGACTAGCCAAAATAATAGTTGCGACTCCAAACAGAACACTGCCGTTTGTCAGCTCAAAGGGACGGTTTGCCCAGCGTACGAATGCCGCGTTTGATGCGACCATGTTTCCTAACGTGATCGCCACTAGACAGACAACTCCCACAACCACGAGGAGAATCGTCAACAGAAACCCTATCGAAGGCGTCTTCTTGAAGTCCGGAATAATCCGCATTGTTAATCTCCTGTGTTCCGGAGTCAATATAACATTAAATAGTGAATATGTCCAGTACACCGCGCTGGAGGAGGTTAGGGCTTTATATATAAAAGAAAAAGGCGTCGCCATTCATTGGTCAACGCCTTACTGATGCCGATTTGTTTTACTCAACCGTTCGAGCGACTGAATGCTATCACGATTCCTTTCAGGATGCAGTAGCCAAGATAGACAACAATTGCTCCCATCATAGTCCCGGTGAGGTAGAGGCCAAACACAAGAGATCCGACCGCGAAGCCGTAGAGAAGGATTCCCGTGCGGATTCGTTCTCGTGCAAGGGCCTTGATAGTCGCCGTTTCTAAGCTGTGATATCCGGGAACCCAAAGCGCCAAGATGAACGTTCCGAAGAAAGCCATCCCGATCGCCATTACTACAGAACTCGCTTTGTGCATTTGCATAGCTGCTTCACCAAAGAAATGAGGCAGTGGAATCAGCGGGATCAGATGCATATATTCTCCTTGTCGAACGCTAACAACATAAAAACATTATTTTACGGCATCTGTCAAGTTGTACCGCTAACCGGATTTGAACGTCGCTCGAAGACTCGCTCCTTGAGAACCCTCGGTTCTCAACCTCTCTCCGACACGGGGAACCATATGGTTCCCCGACCCCCTCCTTTGTTCAAATCCGGAGAACAAAACAGCAACAAATAGTACAGGCCCTTATGAGGGCTCTCGGAGGTCACGAAGGTGACCGAGAGCTGAGCAGTCGCGCGAGCACGCGCGAACTGCGTACCTCATAAGGGCCTGTACTATTTGTGCGTGTACCGCTAACCGGATTTGAACCGGTGTTTTTGCCGTGAGAGGGCAACGTCCTGGACCAGGCTAGACGATAGCGGCATGAACCAACAGAACAAAATATAACCGAAGCCGAGGAAAATGGGAAGCTGGCGCGCTATTTGAGTACCGGGACATTCGGCGTCTGATCGCGGATCTCCTCAACCACCTTGCTGAGCTCCATCGCGTGAGAGCCCTTCACGAGCACCAGATCCCCTTTCCGCAAGAAATCCTGGATGGGCTTGCGCGCATCGTCGGCAGTGTCAAAGCTGAATATCCGATCGCGCTTCATTTTTGACTTCAATGCCGTTTCCGCAATGAACTTGGCGCGCGGACCGACGGTGAAAATCGCATCGCAAAATTCTGAAGCCAGCTTGCCCATGCGCTCATGCACTTCGAGCGTGTACTTGCCGATCTCGAGCATATCGCCCAACACCGCAATGCGGCGCTTTGCCGGAAGGTCGCGCAAGGTATCGAGTGCCGACTGCATCGCAAGCGGGCTCGCGTTGTATGAGTCATCGATGATCCAGGCGTGCTTCACGCCGCGCACGATCTGCATGCGTGATTCCGCGGGGCGATAGTTGGCGAGCGCTTCGGAAATGGCAACGAGATTCATGCCAAAGATTACGCCAACCGAAGCGGCCGCGCACGCCGCATAAGCATGCGCCCGGCCGTAGGCGCCTTCGATCCGCACCGGCACGACGGCGCTCGCGTGCTCAAGTTTGAATGAGATGCCGATCGGCTGGCCGTCGGGGGAAGCCTTGTTTTCAAACCGTGAGGCGCGCACTTCAACATCGCGGCCAAAACCATACGTGAGGACGTGTGCGCGGGTCCGCGACTGCAGGTTGCGGACGACGTCATCATCGCCGTTCAAAATCGCATAGCCATCGGACGGCAAATATTCAATGAGCCTCCCCTTCTCGCGGGCGACCTCCATCGGCCCCGGATAAAATTCAACGTGGACCGGGATGTCG
>DATKNI010000025.1:0-25973 GCA_035541415.1 Minisyncoccota bacterium
CGCTCGTCGACATCCACTCATCGGGCCATGCGCCGAAAGACGACTTGAAGCTCGTGATGAAACTCATCAAGCCCAAGTTCCTCGTGCCCGTCCACGGCTATTACTTCATGCGCGCGGCAAACGGAATCTCCGCACGCGAAGTCGGCATTCCCAAGGAAAACGTCATGTTGATGGACAACGGCCAGGTCGCCGAACTCACGCGCGACAAGTTTACGATCACCAAAGAAGAAGTCCCCGCGTTCTACGTGATGGTGGACGGCTTGGGCGTCGGCGACGTCGAAGAAGTCGTTCTCCGCGACCGCCGCGCGCTCGCGCAAGAAGGCATGATCGTCATCATCCTGACGATGGACCGCGACAAGGGCCGCATGCTCAAAAATCCCGACATCATCTCGCGCGGCTTCATCTACCTCAAAGAAAACCAGGAGCTCCTCGAAGAAATTCGCAAGCGCATCCGCGGCTTGATGCAGCGGCTGCCTTCGTACCGCGAAGTTGAACCGGATTACTTGAAGACGTTAATCCGCGACCAGGTCGGCCAATACTTGTACACCAAGACCAAGCGCCGCCCGATGATCCTGCCCGTCATTATCGAAATATAATTCATAAAAAAAATAGAAACGCCGGCGACGAAGTTCGTCCCGGCGTTTTTGTTCTAAACAATGTATGCCATGAAGCGTACGCTGGATCCGCCCGAGGGGCAAAGTTCCAGCGACCCACGCCTCATACTGCAGCTGCTTCTATACTACGGTTTTCCCCCTCGATTTGTCAACATCGCTACCAATCCCGCTTTTTGCCATACTCCCAGAAGAATCCCGATTCAGGGTTTGCGATCGCAAGATTATAGATATCGTTCGCCGCATCTTCCGGCGTGCGATCCGGTTTTTCCGTATCGGACGCAATGCTCACGCCCATATCGGTCTTCACCCATCCAGGCGCAATCGACGAAACGATGATCCCTTTTTCTTTGACGTGAAGCGCCGCAACGCGCGTATACATGTTGAGCGCCGCTTTTGAAATGCGGTAGGCGCTCGACGTGGCATCATCAATCGGTTCGCTGAAAGATCCGTATCCGGAATCCATATTCAGGATGTGCGAACCGGCATGCATAAGCGGGATCATGCGCTCGGTGAAATCAATCAGGCCAAACACGTTCACCTCAAATGTTTTTCGCAGGATATCCATGTTCACCGTCGGATCGCTGCTGTCGAGCAATACGCCGGCGTTGTTCACGAGTACATCAATCTCGGGCGCAACTTTTTTGATATCTTCAGCCGCACGCGCGATATCCTGCGGCGACGTGAGTTCGAGCGGCACCGAAATCAAGTTTTCCGATGCGAACGGCGCGGGAGCGCCATGATACGTCCCAATCACCTTCCAGCCGTTATCCAAAAATTTCTTTGCAGTCGCGAATCCAATCCCCTTTTGCGCTCCGGTCACCACGGCGGTTTTCATACCTGCATTATAACAAATGAAAACGCCCAAGCAGATTATTGTCTATCCGCCGCAGCGTGATATCATAAGGTCATGAAGCCAGTTCTCGTATCGGGCATGCAGCCCACCGGACGCCTCCACATCGGCAACTATTTGGGCGCCCTCAAGAATTATGTGGATACCCAGAATTCCGGCACCTACGAATGTTTCTTTTTTGTGGTTGACCTCCATTCACTCACGGAAAATTTCGATCCCAAAGAAAAGCGCGAGCAGATTTTAAGCCTCACCGCCGACTATCTCGCCGCCGGTTTGAATCCCAAAAAATCGACGATTTTTTTGCAGTCGCACGTGCCGGCGCACAGCGAACTTGCCTGGATCTTCGGCACGCTCACGCCGATGGGCGAACTCGAACGCATGACGCAATATAAAGATAAGGCGGCGCGCCAAATTGCGAACGTGAATGCCGGACTTTTTACCTATCCCATCCTCATGGCCGCGGATATTTTGCTCTACAATCCGAACGTCGTGCCGGTCGGCGACGACCAGCTCCAGCACATCGAGCTTACGCGCACGATCGCCCGCAAGTTCAATTCGCGCTTTGGCACCACGTTCCGCGAGCCCCGCGACCTCCTCACCAAAACGCCGCGGGTGATGTCGCTCAAGGATCCTTCCCGGAAAATGTCCAAGTCGCAGCCTGAAGGCTGTTTGTTTCTCGACGATTCGCCGAAGGAAATCGCAACCAAGATCGCCCGCGCCGTGACCGACAGCGGTTCGGAAATTGTTTATGATCCGGCCAAGAAGCCCGGCCTTTCCAATTTGCTCGAAATCTACGGCGCCTTGACGCATATGGATCCCACGCTTGTCGCCGAAGAATTCGGCGGCCAACAATATTCGGCTCTCAAAATGAAACTCGCCGAAGTCGTGACGGAATCGTTTGCCGAGTTCCGCGAGCGCAAAGCCGAACTCATGGAAAATCCCAAAAAGATCATCGCCGTCTTGAATGCCGGCGCAAAGAAAGCATCGAACGTTGCCGAAAAGAAAATGCAGGAAGTGCGCGAGAAAGTCGGCATCGAGATTTAAGATTTGCTTCTACCGCTCGCTTCGTGATCCGAGGAATTTTTTGACGATCTTCCAATAGTTTTTCTCCATGATGGCGGAAACTGAAAAGTGCCCTCCCCTGTTTTTTATGATAAGGCGGGAGCCGGTGCGCTTGGCGAACGCTATGGAGTTTTTGGCGCGGACGGTCCGGTCATCTTTTGCGTGAATGATTAAAATTTTATTACCGTCGATCGAACGCGCTTCGTGTATCGGACTGTAAAAATTGTCATTCTTTAATTTGAGCAGGTCGCGCCGGTCAAACCGATATCCATTGCCGAACGCTTCGCGGGTAAACCGTTCCATCGCTTCGACGGATTCTTTGCGAGCGAGCCCAGCCCACGTCGTAACGGGCGACAAAGCAACCGCCTTTCTGATGCCACTATTCCGCGAGGCAAGGATTGCCGCCGCGCCGCCGAAGCTTGATCCAATAATGAAAACTGAAGGATTTTTTATCCGGTACACCTTATGCGACCACGCATCACGGAACCCCTTGTGAAGCTCGCCAACCATATCGAGGATGTCTTTTTCGGGAGATTTCTTGAGGAAGCGGCCGCCGCTTTCCCAGCTCCCGCGGTAGCGCGGAGCAAACGCCCAAAATCCTTTCCGGGACAAAAATTCCAAGACGGTTTTGCTGCCGGGCTGGGACGGCATGCCCGGGCAAAGGATGACAACGTTGCGCGAAGACTTGCGCGGCGGCAAAAATTCGCAGATAATTTCTTTCTTTATTCGCGTGCGGAGCGTGTGCATGCTAGATCTTCCTGATGCCAATCCAAACGGACTGCCCGTCAATTTTCGTTTCCTGTTCCGCCTGGAATGCATCGGACCGCTTGAACTCGAACGTTCTTGCGCCAACTTCGTCTTTCAGGAATGCCTCGTTCCGCTCGGCCGCCGTTTTCACATCGCCTGCCAATTCAACGTGAACAGCAATGTCGTCTTTGGGATCAAGACCGGCTTCCTGGCGCAATCCCTGGATCATGCGGATGAGTTCCCGAAGCATTCCTTCCTCGCGAAGCTCGGATGTAATCGCCGTATCGAGCTTGATTTCTTCCGCCATGGCCGTGTTGACCTCGATCTTTTTCACATTCACTTCTTCGGCGAGGATCACAAAAAGATCGTGCGAAAATTCTTTTTTAATCGTAAGTGACGCAAGCGGCTGGCGGACTTTGATCTTGGCTTCCGAACGAAGCGACAAGCCCAGGCTCGCCAAGCGGCGGACTTCCGCCATGTCGCTCAATAATTTTTCATCATCCGTGCTCGGCTTCTTGCCGCTTTTCGGCCAGCTTGAAAGATGCACCGATTGCTCGGATTCTTTGTTGCCGCTGTACGGCTTCAAAACGGCATACAACTCGTCGGCAAGAAACGGCATGAACGGCGCGATTACCTTCGTAACCGTCATTAAACTTTCATAAAATGCATTGAGAAAGCCCGGATCCTTGCGCTTGCGGCTGCGGCGGAGATACCACGTGGAGAGATCGTCGATATATTCCTGTATGACACGCGTAGCTCTCACCGTATCATAGCCATTGAGCGCATCGGTCACGGTATGGACAAGATCATTGGTACGGATTTTGATCCATTTGTCCAAAATATTTTCTTCGGAAACTTTTTTGTGATCGCTATCGTTTTTGCGACCTTGGATAGCAAGCTGTCCCGGCTCCGCGTACGTCGTGAAAAACTTTGCGACATTCCAAAGAATGAGCGCGACTTTGCGGTAGATGGTCGCGACCGCCTGTTCGGAGAAGTTGAGATTGTCGGCCTGCATCACAACGGAATTCATGAGGTAAAAGCGCAAGCTATCGGCTCCATATTTATCGATCAGAATCTGCGGATCCGGAAAATTCTTTTTTGACTTGCTCATTTTGGAGCCGTCCTCCGCAAGGATCGTGCCCGTCGTCACTACGTTTTCAAACGGCGCATGTCCGAAAAGGATCTCTGAGTTAACGTGCATCACATAGAACCATGCGCGCGTCTGGGCAATGTATTCCGAGACGAACTGCGCCGGGAACCGATGCTTGAACACCTTCTCGTTTTCAAACGGATAATGATATTCGGCAAACGGCATGGAGCCGGCCTCCATCCATGAATCAAAAATCTCCGGCGTGCGCGCCATGGTTTTGCCGCACTTCTTGCAGGGGAACGTTATCTCGTCGATATACGGACGATGCATATCGGCTTCACCCGTGTCGTTGCGCGGAATATTTTTCACCGTGAGCGGCCGGATCTCGGCAAAATCAATGAAACCGTCGCGGCCGTCGCGCTTTTTGATTTCCTCGATGGCGCGGGCTTCGCTCCACCCTTCGGCGGCCTGCGTGAGCATCCAGGTCGGATAATCGTGCGAAACGATCAAAATATTCTTGCCTTCGTATTTTGCTTCGCAGTCGCGCAGAAACTCCCACGTGCGCGTGCGGAGATCGGGCAATGATTCCCCTTTTTCGGGGCGCTTGTGGAATCGGTCGGCATACGCCGGGAACATTTCCGAATATTTTGCGTCGCGATAGCCGGTGAGCGTGGGGCCAAGGTGGATTTCCTCGATGCGCTTATCGAGTTCCACGTGCTTTGGCTTGATGATCGCCGCCGTAATGTCCGCCGTCTGGGTGGTGCGCGTGATGTCGGAGTGGATCAAAACATCGATATGCTTGCCTTCTTTTTCGAGCAGCTTGTGGAATTTGGCTGCGGATTTTTCAACCTCTTCTTTGCCGCGCGGCGTGAGGTGCAGATATTTTCGTTGGCCGGAATCAAGGATGTCGAACATGTTGCTCTCGGCTTCGCCGTGGCGCATGATCCAATACGCATTCTTGGAAGGACCGGCGTGTTCGGCGAGTTCGCTCAAACTGCCAACCGCAACTTCGGTTTTGCAATGCGCGCACTTCCATACCGGCACCGGATTGCCCCAGTAGCGGTTGCGGGAAATATTCCAATCCGGCGCGGCTTCCACGCTCTTTTCGTAGCGGCCGTGCTTCAAATGGCCCGGGTACCAGTTAATCTCTTTTTCATTTGTTTTTAATAATTGCGGTTTGATTTTTTGCACGTTCACAAACCACGCCGGAATGGCGTTATAGAAGAGCGTCGGGCCGCAGCGCCAGCAGAACGGATATGAGTGCGTGTGGAATTCCTTTTTGAAAAGCAGGCCTCGGCCATGCAAATCATTGATCACGATCGGATCGGCTTTTTTGAAATATTGCCCCTTCACAAGCTTCGGAGCTTTGTCGTTGAAAATGCCTTTTTCATCGAGGAGCGGGACCACGGGCAAACCGACTTTCGCGCCGAGGTTGTAGTCGTCTTCGCCGTAGACGACCGCCGTGTGCACGATGCCCGTTCCTTCTTCGGTCGTCACAAAGTCCGCGGCGTACACTTTGAACGCGTTTTTTGCTTTTTCGTCTTTCTGCACGGCGGCCACTTCAAAGAGCGGCTCGTATTCGAGGCCGACAAGCTGAGCGCCCGTGAGATCGTGCGATTTCTTTGCATGTTCCAAGCCAACACTATTCAACCGCGCTGCGGCAAGAATAAAGTACTCACCTTCGTGTTCAACGGCCACATAGGGAATGTCCGCGCCGACTGCGAGCGCAACGTTGCCGGGCAACGTCCACGGCGTCGTCGTCCAGGCAAGAATATAAATCTTGTCGTTTTCCTTTACGGCGTGATCGCCGATTTTCTGGCCCGCTTTCACCTTGAATTTCACATACACCGATTCCTCGCTCACATCTTTGTAACTGTTATCCATCGCCACTTCGAAATTCGAGACGGGCGTTTCGCAGCGCGGGCAATAAAGCAGGACTTTGCGGCCTTCGTAGATGAGGTCCTTGTCATAAATCTGTTTAAACGCCCACCACACCGATTCCATGTAATCGGTGTCCATCGTTTTGTATGAATTATCAAAATCCACCCACCGCGCGATGCGGCACACCATGGCACGCCATTCGGAAACATATTTCAACACCATACTGCGGCACGTCTCGTTGAACTTCTTGATGCCGATCGCCTCAATCTGCTTTTTCCCGGAGATGCCGAGTTCGCGCTCAACAATTTCCTCAATCGGAAGTCCATGGCAATCCCATCCCCAGCGGCGGCGCACAAAGCGGCCCTGCATCGTTTGGTACCGAGGGATGACGTCTTTGATCGTCGAGGCCAGGATGTGGCCGTAGTGCGGCAGGCCGGTTGCAAACGGCGGACCGTCATAAAACGTGAACGGCTTGCCATCGGCCGTCTTTTCGAGGCTCTTTTCAAAAGCCTGCATGGCGTCCCACCGATCGAGCGTCTTTTCTTCGAGTTTCGCGAGATTAAAACTTTCTGAAGCCTCGCTTGCGTTTTCCGATTTTTTTACTTCCTTTTCGGACATACCTCATAAAATAGCAGAAAAAACGCGGTTTGAATAGGATTATCGAACTGCGCTCGCGGCCTTATATCTGCTCCGGCGTTTCAATCCCGAGCAATTTCAAACCGTTTGCAAGCGTTTTTGCAGCCACAAGAACGAGCGCAAGGCGTTCATGCATCCGCTCTTTATTTTCGTCTTTTACGATAGGCGTCGTCTCATAGAACTTATTCGCGGCAACCGCAAGCCTATAAAGGTACGTCGCAAGGATGCTCGTCGAGTAGAGTTCGGACGCCTTTGCGATGATTTGCGGAAGTTCGAAAATCTTGCGCGCGAGCGCGAGTTCAAACTCACTCGAAAGCATGCCGAACTTCGTTTTTGTAAGTTTGGACTCGGACACGCCCGATTTGCGGATAATGCTCTTGAGCCGCGCATACGTGTATTGCAGATACGGTCCGCTGTCGCCGGAGAAATCGAGCATCTTGTCCCAGTCAAAAATAATATCGGTCATTCGGTTCTCCTTAAGGTCGTTGTAGCGCAAGGCGCCCAAGCCGACGGCGCGCGCGACGGCGTCTTTCTCCGCCGCGGTCAGAGCCTCGTTTTTCTTTTCAACGATCTCGCGCGCCAGGGTGACGGCTTTATCAATCGCCTGTTTCATGGAAACGCTGCGGCCTTCGCGCGTGGAAAGCTTCTTGCCGCCCTCGCCCAAAACAAGCCCGTACTTTACGTGCGTGAGTTCCGGAGATCCTTCCTTGCCGGTCCAGCCAAGCGATTTCGCCACGGCAAAGAGCTGCTCAAAATGGAGCGCCTGCTCATTCGCAACCACGTATAAAATTTTTGAAGGCTTGAAGGTGTCTAACCGATATTCAAGGTTCGCAATATCACGCGTGATATATACGCTCGCGCCATCCGATTTTTCGATAAGCGCGGGCGGGAGATTGAATTCATCCAGCTTTACAACCAGCGCGCCCTCGCTCCGTTCCGCGATTTTTAAACCGACGAGTTCTTCGGCAATCGCCTTCATTTTCTTTTCAAAGAAGCTTTCGCCGATCCATTCATCAAACTTCACGCCGAGCATGGCGTAGAGCACTTTAAATTCTTTTAATGATTCCTTTTTGAACCACTCCCAGAGCTTGCGGTTCTCCTCGTCCCCCGCTTCGAGTCTTTGGAACTCCTCCTGGCCGCGTTTTTCAAGGGATTCATCGCGCTTGGCCTCCTCGTGGAAGCGCACATACAGTTTTTGCAACTCCTCCACTGGATTTTTTTTGATCGCCGCCTGATCACCCCACAATTTGTATGCCGCGATCAGTTTGCCGAACTGCGTCCCCCAATCGCCGAGGTAATTCCAGCGCACCACGCGATAGCCTTGCGCAGTTAACAGATTCGCGATCGCTTCGCCGATGATCGTGGTGCGGAAGTGGCCAAGGTTCATCGTCTTTGCGATGTTCACCGAAGAATATTCCACGATCACCGTTTTCTTTTTGCCGTGAGCGCTCGAACCAAAATCTTTTTCCCGCGCCACGCGTAGAAGTTCCTCCCGGATCGCAAGCGGACTTAACCAAAAGTTAATGAATCCCGGCGCGACCGCCTCCACCTTTTCAAAAAAACCTTCCGGCGCCGCTTTCATGACGGCAACCGAAAGTTCAAACGCCAAATCGAGCGGCTTCTTCCCTTGCCCTTTCGCAAGCCGCATTGCCACGTTTGTGGAATAATGCCCGAATTTCGGGTCTTCTGGAACCGAAAGCTCAATGGCAGAATCGGTCCCCAGGGCCTTTTTTACGATGTCCGCAATGACGTCGTGCATATCCATCATTCTACGATACCGGAGGCATAAAGTCGCGTGTTCAGGGTACAATATCGATATGGAAGATTTAGCAGAAAACCGACGCGCCAGATTCGATTACGACATCAAAGAAACGTACGAATCGGGCATCGCTCTCCAAGGCCACGAGGTGAAAAGCATCATCGCCGGCCACTTTCAGATTGCGGGAGCGCGCGTTTTGATCCGCGGCGGCGAAGCATGGCTCGTCAATTCGCACATTCCTCCCTACCAACCCAAGAACACGCCAGCCGGATACGAAGAAGATCGATCGCGCCGGCTTTTATTAAATAAAGATGAAATCAAGACGCTCACGGGAGCGCTCCAAGAAAAAGGAAATATTTTGATTCCGCTCCGCGCATACCTCAAACATCACATCATCAAGCTCGAGCTTGGCCTGGGGCGATCACGGAAAAAATCGGATAAGCGCGAAGTCATCAAGAAGCGCTCGCACCAGCGGGAGATGCGCAATTTGGATTGATATTACAGCATTTTTGCGTGATATAGACAATTTAATATTTTTGTGGTAAAATTGCTTCACGGTAAGAAAGGAGGCTGTTTTGAAACGTGAAAGTGTTGTTTGCGTGTTGACTATGGTGCTTGTGGCGGCCTGGACTCCGTCATGCGCACAACTCGCTATTCAACCGGTTCCGCGCTTTTCGAGGGATACCTTCGTAAAGCCAGAACCGCGCTTCGACGGCAACGTCGATCGTGCCTATAAAGCATCTCGCTGGTTTTTGCGGGGTGCGACGGTCTTGGATTTATCCACGACTGCCATGGGCATGGGAATCCACCACGACAGTGAAGTCGGATGGGCCAAATGCTTCGGAGAACATAACATTGCTGGCGTAGTTATCGCCAACGGTGCGGTGAACTTCGGAGTTGACTGGCTCGGAGGACGGATCTATCGGAAGGGAGGGCGATGGAGATACGTCGCTGTGGCATTAACTGCTGGTAGAGCAGTTGAGGTCGCAGGCGCCGGTTTCCATAACATAGGCCAACTACGCAGACACTAGGGATACGGGTGGCCGGTTTGCAAAGGCCACCCGACCCTAAAACACCGTATTTTACAGCTCTTTTAAGGGTATTGACTTTATGAACTGATCTGGTAACATACTACTAGGTCTTCACGTTTCATTTACTGGCATGTAGGACAACCCCATTGTTCTTTCACGCGGCCTCCGCGAATCTTACCGTTGGGTAGTCCAACATTCCAGTTAGTAGTAAAGGCGTCTCTTCCAGGGGAACGCCTTCTTTTTTTCTAAAAAATTTTCCACAACAATTTTTGATTTCCCGTCGTATCATTAACCAATGACCAAGTCTTCTTACATACTTCTCATCGGCATCGCCATCATGATCATCATCGGCGCAGCGGTGTGGCAATCGACGGGCGGCAATACCAACTCGCTCCCGACATCAAATCCCGTTGCAACGCCAATCGCAACGGTGAGTTCAACAATCAATGCGACGGGTACGGTGATCGCTGCCCCCTCTTCGACCACCCGAGCCAATCCCGTGCCGTCGGCGGGCGTCTACTAGCCCGCAAGCCAATTAATGAAATTTTAAGAAAGTTTTTCGAGCCTCACGCCCAGGAGCCGAAAGGCTTTTTTCTTGGGGTTCTCGCGGGCGTCAAAAAACGGCATAAAGAGCCGCATGGCCTGGAATTGCAGAGTTTGCAGGTCATCCACCGGCTTCGCCAACGTGACCGAGCGGTTCCTGGTCGTGAAATCCGCAAACCGCACGACGAGCGTCACCGTCTTATAGGTTTTGAAATTGCTCTTTTTGAAACGGCCGTATACTTCGGCGGCAAGTTCTTTTAATAATGTATTAAGGATTTTCGGATCGGAAATATCCCGCTCAAAGGTTTCCTGTTCGCCGATCGACTTGGCCTCCCAAAACTCAATGAGCGGCGCATCGTCGCGCCCGCGCAATTTGCGGTACAGCTCCGGTCCCCATTTCCCCATCATTTTTGAGAGCGCTTCCTGCGACAACTTTTTTGCATCCACGATTTTAACTATTTTTAATCTTTTGAATTGCTCTTCTGTTTTTGGACCGACGCCGGGGATGGTCCTGATGGAAAGCGGCTCCAAAAAAACTTCGGCATCCGCTTCGCGGACCACGGTCAAACCGTCGGGTTTTTGCCGATCGGAGGCGATCTTTGCTATGAGCTTATTCGGCCCAATGCCAATGGATGCCGTCAGGCGCTCCTCGGCTCTTATCTCAGCTTTTATCTGCTGTGCGATGCGTTCGGCAGCCTCATACGAACCCGCCGAAGAAAGATCAAAATAGGCTTCATCCACGCTCGCCTGTTCGCTATGCGATACATGCCGCGCGAGGATCTCCATAATGCGGTGCGAAATTTCTGAATATTTTTCATAATGGCCTTCGACAAAAACAACGGCCGGCTTGCCCGCGCGCCGGGCGTCTTCCGCATATTTCCATGCCGTTGAAATCGGAAGTGCCGAACGGATGCCGTATTCGCGCGCTTTATAGTTTGCCGTTGCCACCACGCCGCGCCCGCGGCCGCCCTTCGGATCGGCGCCAACCGCAATCGGCCGCCCGGTAAAGCGCGGATTGTCCCGCTCCTCAACGGAAGCGAAGAATGCATCCATATCCAGGTGCCCGATGATTCTCATCATCCAATGGTACAATGGAAATCATGATTTCATTCGCACAGGCGATTATCATCGGTATAACGCAAGGCATCACGGAACTTTTCCCCATTTCGAGCCTCGGCCACAGCGTTCTTCTCCCCGGCATACTCGGGTGGAATATCAACCAAAACGCCGATGCATTCCTCACATTCCTTGTGGCAACGCATTTTGCAACGGCACTCGTCCTGCTCGCTTTGTATAGAAAGGATTGGTGGCGCATCGTGAAGGGCATTTTCCGATCGCTCGCCGAGCGCGAGATTCGCGAGGACGATCCTGACGCAAAGCTCGGATGGCTTCTCGTCGTGAGCACCATCCCGGCGGGAATCATCGGCTTGCTGCTCAAGGATTCGATCGTCGGATTTTTCCTCTCGCCGAAATCCGCAGCGATGTTCCTCATTGCAAACGGCGCGTTGCTCTACGTCGCCGAACGCCTGCGGCGGCGCGCAAAATTAAGCAACGGAGAAGAGCCGGATGGCGATCATCGCATTGCAAAAGAACTTTCCTGGGGCCAGGCGGCGAAAGTCGGCCTTATGCAAGTGATCGCCCTTATCCCGGGCTTTTCGCGCACCGGATCAACGCTCGCCGGATCGCTTCTGTCGGGCCTCTCGCATGAAGACGCCCTTCGCTATTCGTTCCTCCTTGCAACGCCGATCATCGGCGCGGCTGCGGCGCTTGAACTCCCGCCGCTCATTGCAACCGCGGGCCAGCATACGCTCATGGTTACGCTCGCCGGAGCGCTCTCGGCCGGCATCGCCGCATATTTCTCCGCCACGTTCCTCGCAAAATATTTTGAGACAAAAACGCTCACGCCGTTCGCGATCTATTGCGCGGCGATCGGCGTTATAAGCCTAGTGGTGTTCAGATGATTATTGCTGGGGATCCGCAACGGACGGCTTCTTCTTGCCGCTCCTAAACCAGGCAAAAACGAACAGTGCGATGCCCACGATGAGCGCCGCGAGGCCGTGTTTGATGTGGATTGTCGTAAGCGACGGATCGAATCCCGGCATGACGGTCGGCAGCATATTGGCCGGCGTTGTCCAATAGATATAGGCCGCAACGAGGCATCCGACGCCCACAACAACCGAAATGATGGTTAATGATTTTTTCATAATTTGATTATACAACACGCCCGAGCGCAGATACCCGTATAATGAATACATGGGAATCTGGACACTCATTACCGCAACGCTTATCGTCCAGGAATTCGCAACGAGCGCCCTCGTGCTTGTTCTTGCCGTGCATAGCGAAATACCCTTATGGCCGATCCACGTCATTTGGGCCGTAACGACGCTCGTCGACATGTATTTCGGATATCAGCTTGGCTTGCTCCTGAAGCGGAAACTTAAAAATAACCGGTGGGTCGGGAAAATAGACCGCTGGTCGCGGGACGCCGTAGACGCGCTCGGCGATCGCGGCGTCGGCGTTGCGCTCATGCTCCTCGCCATCGTCAACTTTCCGTACCTCAATACTTTTATTGCCGCATGGATTGATGCGCCGCAAAATGTTTCCATCCTTTTTACGACCATCGGCAACTTCATATGGTATCTCCTGCTGTGGGGCGCGGTGCTCGGCCTCACCTCATTCGTGGAAAACCCAAGCATCATCCTCCTCGTTATTGTGGGCATCGGCGCCTTGTCGCACCTTAGTTTTAAAATATTCGAACGAGCCCAAAAGAAGAACCGCAGGAAATAGCCGATCGTAACAGTGCGCTGAAAGCTGCCCATCTACTTGCGTACAACAAGGAGGTCTGTCGGCAAAGGTCGCAAAACCGGCATCTCGAACCTAAGCACCGCTAGTTCCCGGACGATGATGCGGTCCCGGTAGCCGAGGAGAGCGCCTGGTTGAGAGTCGAAGCAAAATCATCGTAGCTCGTGGGATTCGGGATTTGCTTGAGGTTCACAAAAAAAGTCGGCGTGTGGTCGATCTGGGCCGCATTGCCGCCGTTTGCGTCGTTTTGGATTTTTGCAAGCACCGAACTCGCCGTAAGGTCTTTATTGAAAGTATCCACGGCGAGGCCGATCGATTGCGCGTAGCCGTCGAATTTTTGCGAAACCACCTGGTCGGGCGTGATCGTCGCCCAGTCATCCTGTTTTTCATACAGGAGATTATTCATCTTCCAATACGCCGACGATCCGCCCATCAAGCCCGCGGCTTCTGCCGCCTGTGCAGAGATGCTTGCATCAGGATGCACCTGGTAGAGCGGGAAGTTGCGGAACACGAATTCAACCGTCGAACTGAAATTGCCGATAAGCTGTTGGACGATGGGGGCATAGGCGCCGCACGCAGGACATTCAAAATCGCCGTATTCGATAACCGTCACTGCTGCATGAGGATTGCCCTCATGCCAATCGGAGGCTGTTATCGCAGGAGCATTCGTCGCGACAAATCCCCCGCTCGGGGAACCGCTTGTTCCGTTCGAATATATGCCCGCAACAATGAGCCCTCCCACGATGAGGATGACAAATCCGATGATGAACCATATGGTTGTTTTGCTCGCGCCGTTATCAGGCATGGGGATAATGATACAGTATTTACGACAAAAATCACGGCCTTGGTGCGCCGTGTTGTTTTTCTTTTATTTGAGATAGCCCTTCACCTTTTCCGCAAACTCGTCGAGGTTGATTCCTTTTTTGATGAAATCGAGCGCGCCGGCTTCTTTGGCGAGCGCCATATCCGTTTCAATCCGCATCGGATCGCTGAATGCCGTGAGGAAAACGACTTTCAAATCCTTCGTGTCGGGATTATTTTTGATCTTCTGCTGGGCAGTGATGCCATCCATCACCGGCATTTTCATGTCCATCAAAATGAGATCCGGCTTTTCTTTCTGCGCGGTGATGACCGCCTCTTCGCCGTTTGCGGCCGTTATGACCTTGAGCCCGTTTCGCTCAAGCTTTGTCTTGTAAACGGCAAGCACATCAGGCTCGTCGTCTACGAGGAGAACCAATGGGGATTCCTTAGGCATAGCTTCAGTATATCACACAGTATATCACACTTTAGACTTTCATTTCCGCAGTCGTTACCCCATCCTTCGCCATAGTGGCGCTGAGCGGTATCGTAAAGCCAAAGGTGCTGCCACCCCCGAATTCACTGGATACCAGCCACAAATCCCCTCCCATGAGGCGGGCGAGGATCCGCGAGATGTAGAGGCCCATGCCGCTCCCGTACTCCTTGCTCCGCAAAAACGTCTTGCCCGTTTCAAACTTTTTGAACAGCCGCCCCTGGTCCTCGAGTTCCATGCCGATGCCAGTGTCTTTTACGAGCAGCTTTACGGTGTCCCCATCTTGGGTAACGGTGAGCGTCACGCCTCCTTCATCGGTATAATGGATGCCGTTCGAGATGAGATTCATGAAAATCTGCTGAAGCCGATACTTGTCGAGTTGGAGTATCGGGATCGGGGGCGCGGCCTGTTCGTCGAAAACGATATACAATTTTTTCCGCTCGGCAAGCTGGCTCATATCAGCAATGGTTTCTTTGAGCGCCTTCACAAAATCAACCGGTTCAATCTTGAGGATGATATGGTCTTGCTCAAGGTTTTGGATGTCCAAAAAGTCATTCACGATGCCGAGCAGGCGCACCGTGCTCTTCAGGATGCTCTGGATCTGCGCACTGGCATCAGGCGAATTCTTGATTGCCGGATCGTCGAGCATCAGTTCCGCATTGCCGCGGATGATCGCGAGCGGCGTCCGCATCTCGTGCGAAGCAATCGCGACGAATGATCCTTTTGATTGCTCAAGGTTCTTCTGGTTGGTGACGTCTTCAAATAAAAATACCGCACCGATCACTTCGCGGCGGGCGTTCGGGAGCAGGATGGGCACGATGAGCGCGCGGAAGAACATTCCGTTGATGGGGAGGTCTTGGATCACTTCGTCTTCTTTGGTGGCGAGCACGTGGCGGAACACGTTTGTCACGTCGAATGGCTTGCCGAACTGCTGAGCGATGTCGCTGATCGTGATGCGCTGGAGGCGGAAGAGATCCTGCGCCGCCCGATTCGAGACAATGCCGCTCCCGTGGATATCGAGCATGATGAAACCGACGGGAAGACTGTTGATGGAGGCGATGAGCTGCGCCTGGTCCCGCTGCATGTTCATATAGGCTTCGGTGACCTTGGCGCGCATATTCCGCAACGCCGCCGCGAGCTGGCCCACTTCGTCTTCGCCATCCACATTGATCGGGGCCTCGAGGTCGCCGGCGCCAATCTTGTTTGCAATGCCCGTGAGATCTTCGAGCGGACCGACCAAGCCCTTCGAAAGACCAAACCACATGACAGCGAAGACGAGGATGAACACGCCGAACAGCACGGCGACCGCCGACCGCAGATTCGCGAGCGTCGCATTATTATCCTCGATCAACGTGAGCACCTCGTAATTGCGGTTTGCGACAACGGTATTGATGGCGTTCGTGATCGCCTGCTGCTTCGACTGATAGGATGTTTGGAACAGATCGCTCGCGCCGGTAACGTCGCCCGCGGCAACGCGCGAAAAGACCTGGAGTTCCAAGCCCTGGATGCTCTTCAGGGAAGCCTGGAGTCCGTTCAAAGTAATCTGATCGAATCTACTGAGGCTTGTTTCTGCGTTGAGTTCAGAAAATACCGTATCGATATCGGTGAGCGTTGCGTCATATTTGACCCGCCAAGAATTGTCTTTGGTGATGATGTAGGACTTCACCGCATCGCTCAGGGCGTCGTTGTCGTGCGAAAGGACCGAAAGCTCATTCAAAATGCGGTAGTGGTCCTGCACCTCAAGACTCATCGAACGGATCTGGTTGAGGCTCACCACGAGATAAATATCAAAGACAGCAAAAACAAACACCGCGAGCAGGAACGCGCCGAGGATCTTGTAAAAAACAGGTGCTTTTTGCCACCAGCTCATGTATGTTCATTCTACCAAACCAAACCGCTTCCCTCGCTCGAAAATTGCACCGCGTGGAACTATCGCGGAATTACGTGATAGCATATAACCATGAAAGGGGTTTTCCGTTCGATTGCCGCGGTTCTTGGATTTTCCGTCATGGCGGCTTGCGTGATTTATTTTGCGGAAACCGGCACGTTATTCAATTTCCCATTATCTCCCTCGCTCTTGTCTGCAAACGTGGACAGCGTGACGAGTCCGGACGCCGCGCCGCAAGCAGCTTCCATCGCCGCCGCGGCGCAAGATTCCGGCTCCATCGGCACCGCCGCCTCGTCCACGTCCGCCTCTGTGCCACCTTCTCCATCGTCATCCACTTCTTCAAACGCACTCGATTCTTCGGCTTCGGCTTCGACTTCGCCTGCTCCCGCTCCCGAGTCGACGCTCGAGCCGACATCTGCTTCCGATTACCCTTCGACATCCACCGAGGCGACGGCAACCATCATCGTCTCCCCCACGGCTCCCACGCCGCCGCCCGCCCCTCCGCAAATTGCGGCAACGCAAAACGAACCGTCAGCCGCCCCGCTTTATCATCAAACTGATTTTTCGAACGATGCCGATTGGCGGATTATCTGGGGCGCAAAAAACATCACGCAATCAGGAGCGATGGACCTTGCGGCGAAATCAGACAGTACGGGCGGCAGCTTATACCTCGCGCCATCCATCGGTTGGTCGAATTATACTTTTTCCGCAACGGTCGACTGGGTGGCGGGCGGATCATTTGAACTCCTCGCCAATTACCGCGATGCAAGCAACTACATGTTCTGTAATTTCAAAAACGACGACGGAGGGGTGACGATGCAAGTTGAGGATTATGAAAACGGCGTGAACATCGCCCTCTCGCCGATCGTTTCCGTTTCCGTTCCCATTTCCGCTCCTATTCCCGTTTCCGCAGGCGCAGACGCAACGCACGATATTCCGGTTTCAATTTCCGTCGGCGGACTCTATGCTACCTGCTCGTTCAATAATCAGATCGTGACGAACAGCGGCGTGGGACAAGGCCGCACGGCGCTCGCGGCGCCGCTCACGGGCGGCATCGGCTTCTCCGTAAACGACCGCGCGCCGGGCACGGCAAGCGTGATCGTGAAAAGCGTGGACGTCGTCCAAAAATAAAAACCGCCTTGAGGGCGGTTCTTTTTATTAATTCGCCCCAGGCCCTGTAACCTTATTCACTGCGGCAAGCGTCGACGTTCCGGTTATCGTGAGATATTTCGTGACGCCGATTGACGGCGGCGTACTCATCGGCTCGCTCGGCTTGCGTTCGGCATAGTTCACCACAATTTGCCCGTTCTCGATGGAAATAGTCTGCGGCGCAATGCGATCGCCGAGGAGAACTGCGTTCGTTCCTTCTGCGACATTCGACGCATTGATAGCCGCGACAACATAATAGAATGTCCCGCTCCCGCCAGGATTCTGCACGATGACCATCGCCGCATCCGGCGTGCCGTCGCCGTTTAAATCTCCCGAGACCGGCTCGCCGAAGATCGAAGTTGTGACCTGCGTTGCCGATCCGGGCGCTGCCGCCGCGGACGATCTGCCTTCGACAAGCGTCACCGGCGCGCCGTCAATGCGATACGTCGCATTCGCAGGATCAAATGTTTTTGGCGGATTCGATCCCGTGGGACCCTCCACATTGCTCCCCGCATAGAGAGCAGCCACAATCACCACAAGCGCCACTAGAATCACAATCGCCCACATTTTTTTATTCATACCATTATTATAGAGCAAAAAAGCCGCAGGGGTTGCCTGCGGCCATGAAGGAGCTAGGGTTCGTTGTTACGGTTGTACCTGCACCGTCGCCTCGCCCCATCGACTCGGGCACTGGACGCTCGTTGCCCGCACGTGAACCGTGGTGGCCACGGCAGGCGCTTGGTACGTCGCATTCGACGAATTCGTCGGATCAGGAGTTATCGTTCCCGGATTTGCCGTGGTATCGATTAACCACGTAAAAGCGGCTGGCTGCGTGAGAAGGTTGTTCTGATCGCTCGCCGTAAGCACTTGCGATTGGCTGACGTGAATTATCGGGAAGCCGGGATCAATCGTGATCTGCGGCGGCGGATAAGAATTGCATACGTTGCCGGGAGTCACCGTCACCGTTGCAGTTGCGAATTTCGAGGTATCGCTCACCGACGTCGCCGTCACTGTGACGGTGGTAGATTGAGAAACCCCCGGAGCCGTGAATGTCGCCGTGAGCGGATTGAGTGTCCCTTGTTGGATTACTCCGAGGGTCGCCGTCCACGTCACGCCGCGATTCTGGCCGTCGCCCGTCACCGTTGCCGTGAACGCGAGACTGCCACCGGCGCCCACCGTGGCGCTCGTCGGATCAATCATCACGCTTATGCCGTTCACCGTTCCCTGCACCGTAAGCGTCGTGCTGTTTGACGCGCCGCCATCCGGTCCAGTGCATGTGATGGAATACACCGTTGTCGAGGTCGGACACACTTGCATACTCCCGCTCGGGATGTCTGCATTCGTGCCATTCACCTGGCAGCTGTTCACGTCGCTCGTCGACCATGAAACTTCTGCGCATTGCCCGCTCGAAATCGTATCGGGCGAAACGCTGATGGTCGCGGCCGGAGTTTTTGTTCCGTTGCTGATCGTCGCCGTGGATGTTGCCGACAGCGTGTCGACATTTCCATTTTTATTCTTGACTTGCACTTGCGCTTTGATCGTGTGGACGCCCGAACTCTGCGGCGCGGTGTAGAGGCCATTGGCGATGGTCCCCACGTCGGCATTTCCGTTTTGAACGTCGTCCACAAACCATCCGGTGACATTATTGCCCTCGGGTTGGCCGTTAACCGCAGGCGTAAATTGCTGGGTTTGGCCAGGCTTGAGCGTGACTTGTGCGGGGTTCAGAGTTATCGCATCCGCAAGCTGTTGTATGCCTTGGCATCCTGAAAGCCAGAATACGACTGCCGTCATGGCAATCGCGCTAAAAAGAGATCGCTTCACCCGTTCCTCCTTGTATTGAACGTGTCCCGAGGACCGCTCAAATAATACGGGTGAGCGGACCTTCGGTTGCTGAAAGATATTTTACCGGTTTAAACGCGAAAAGTCAACTTTCTCCACGGTTAGTTTTCTATGAGCACCGGCTTCATGCCAATCGGAACAATATTATTGCTGATCGGCGTCGGCCCGCCGCCGGCGAGCGTCTGATAATCGGTGAATGCGCCGCCAGGATTGAAATTCGACGTGGTGCACGTCCCATTGGAACAGCTTTGTGCCGTATCCCAAGCGATGATCGCCTGGTACGCACCGCCACCCGCGATGGCGCACGTCCATACCGTGCCGTTCTGCGCGCATGGCGCAAGCGGGTTATCGGCTACCCATTTTTCAGTCGTAGCATAATCGTTTGCCGGCTGAAGGACGGTGTTCGTTTGAGAGTCGTACATGGTGCCATAGGCGAGGTTCCCCCACTGATACCAATAAAAGCGCAAAACGCCTTTTGAAGCGGCGAGAATAAGTTCCCGCGTCTCGAATGCCGACATCATATCGAGGCAGTCCGTGGTGAACGGCGGGTTCGCCGTGCATCCCGTAAGAATCTGGTTTTTGCCCCAGCTTGATTCGGTGTCGATGAGCGGAAGCGTGCCAACGCCGTCGGTCGCCATGACTCCCTGCATCTTCGTGATGAGATTGACGATCCCCTCCGGCACCGTGCTTCCAAGATAGGTATGGAATCCGATTCCGTCCGCCTGCATCGCGCCGGTTACCGATGTGCTGTTCACGGTAATCGATGTCTTAAGATAATAGTTCATTGCATCCTGCGGATTCGTGGTGGCGTAGGTGTTCGCCGTGAATGATTTATTGTTGCAATTGCACGTGCTCGGCGTGAGCACGACGGATGTCGGACTGAACTGCTTGATGATCGTGCGGGCGTCATATGCCATACGGACTGATTGCGCCGCCGTCCCTTTCCAGAAATTCGTATTATTTACTTCGTTCCACGCTTCAAAATTGTTAATGGTCTGTCCGGTGTCTCTAAGATGCTGCATGAGCGCCGTCACAAAACCTTTGAACGCGGCATCGCTTCCGGAACCATCGGCGTTCACGTCGGTCGGCGGATCGCACATGCCAGCGCTCTCCCCGCACGTGGCGTCGGTGGAACTCGAGCTGATCCACGACGGGACGCCGGCAAAGGCATAGAGCACGTCTTGATGATTTGCCGCGGCAGAAGCGAGGAACGCGTCGAGGGTGGTCCAGGTGAATGTATTCGAGGACGATTCAATTTGATCCCATCGCGTCGCAACATCCCAGAGGCGGATGCCGGCGGGCGAAAGGCCGCTTTGCGTTGGAAGCGTATGCGAGAGATCGTGCACATCCATGCTGAAGAATGAAGGACTGATGCCGGTCGATCCGGAAACGGATGCTGACTGCGCCGAGAGATTGCCGCTGGCATCATAAGCCGCAACGGCGTAGGCATAACTCGCATTCGGCGCGAGGTTGCTGTCCATAAAGGATGTCGTGGCGGACGTTCCCACCTGCACGCCGCCGCGATAGACCCGATAACCTGCGACCATGCCGCCCGATTCCGTGGACGCCGACCACGCGAGCGAAACCGTGCTTGCGGTTGTCTTTGAAACGCTCACGCTTTGCGGCACGGTGGGAATATTCGCCATCGTTACGGAAATATTGGTCGAAGAGCCGACGTTGCCGGCTGCATCGTAGGATTTTGCGGAAAGCGTATGCACTCCATTTATAAAAGCCGTGGTGTTCAGGGAAAAAGTGTAGGGTGGCGTTGTTGTCGTCGCCGCAAACGTACCGTCAACATATAATTCAACTTTCGTCACGCCGATATTGTCGGACGATGAAGCCGTGACTCCCGCAATCCCGGAAAGCGTTGCGTTCTGCGCGGGCGTGGTGATTGCGACCACTGGCGGCGTTGTATCCGGGATGGAACTGCTCGGCGTTGTTATACTGAGCGACACCGACTGAGCTGAAACATTTCCTGCCGCATCAAACGTGGAAACGGCAAAACTATAGGTGGTGCTCGCCACAAGTCCCGTACTCGTAAACGACGTTGCGCTCGTCGTCGTGGCAAGTGTTCCGTTTCTAAAAACATTATAGCCAGCGACTCCCACGTCATCCGTCGAAGGAGTCCACGAGAGTGCAATGGATGTGGTGCTCGTGATCGCGATCGAAAGACCCGTTGGAACTGAGGGCGGCGTTGTATCAGGCGGAGTTCCACCACCTCCACCTCCGCCGCCACCACCACCTCCGCCACCACCGCCACCACCTCCGCCGCCAGAGCCGCCGCCGGAACCAGAGCCGCTCCCCGTACTGCTTGCACTGCTGCTTCCATTGTTTCCACTGCCGCTACTCGTGCCAGTGCCAGCTCCATTACCCGTTCCCGCTCCGCTACCAATTCCTGTTCCATTGCTGCCTCCCGTTCCGGCTTGGGCAAGTTCCGCAGCAATTTCAGCGCGCGAATGCGATCCAAAAAATCCCGTGGAAGGCAATCCCACCGTCCCCTGCCACGCGGCAACTGCTGCCTGCGTGAAGGATCCAAAATATCCGGTTGCGTTCGCATGTAAAAATCCTCCCGCAATCAAAAACTGTTGAAGCAGAGAAACGTCGGCGCCGGAATCGCCGATCGTGAGATTGCGCGGGAACTCATCCGTTCCGGCTCCGGCTCCGATCCCCGTTCCTGTTCCTGCGCTCGCACCGCCGGTTGCGGCTTCGATTGCCGCCCGACTGAGCGATCCAAAAAATCCCGTGGCCGGAAGCTTTACGCTTGCCTGCCATGCTGCGAGCGCTGACTGCGTGAGACCGCCGAAATAACCGGTCGGCGCGGCGACGTGAAGAAAATTATTGCTCACCAAAAACTGCTGGAGCGTCGAAACGTCGGCGCCGGAATCGCCGACTGTGAGATTGCGCGTGAACAAAAAAGATTGCGCCCGCACGGTGGGCGCTCCCATACAGCTCACGATAAAAAATAGGGTGATGGCCAAAAAAACACTCCACAACCCATAACACTTCCTCATTTACTAATAATACCACCCGCACGTCGCGCTAATTCAAATCTGAAGCCTAACAGCATTATGCGTTGCCCGTACTGATTATCATGGATCAAACGGTAAACGGAATAACGCAACCTTTCATCACGGCCTGGGCTATCATGGTGGCATATCTGCCAAAAAAACAAAGGCGCAAAACGTCGTCTTAAATGCATATTGTTAGGGGAATTAATTTATTTCTAAACTAACTAACGCGTCGAGTGCCTATTACTACCGTGCTCCCACAGAAATATTTCAGATCTGAATCTTTTTAGATTTCCCTAATAAAAAAGGGCCACTCATAAAGTGGCCTCTATGCTTCGAGGGTTCGATCGCTACTGAATAACGTAAGAAATCGACCACCCGATGTTTAGCCCGTGAGGGTTGTAGGTGAACGTGCATCCTGGCTGGCCGATGTACTGCACTTTGGTATCGGTGCCGGCCGGAATGGTGAATGAGATGGGAGTCGAAAGCCCTGGCTGCCAAAGTCCATTGTAATACTGGCTGCTGATGATGGCGGAATTGCTCCCGTTGATCAGCTTGATTACCGGAGGAGACGAACAATTGCTCAACGAGTTCTGGTCTTGAATACCCCAGCTCCCGCCTCCTTGAACGGTAACATTCAAATCGCCCGAGAGCGATCTGAAATAGCCCATATCAACCGTGCCTGTGGCATTCGAGTCGTCGAGGTGGCCATATCCGCTTACCGAGTAGGGTCCTTTGTAGGCGGTCGACGTGACCACATACCCGACATGGTTGAATTGGAGAAGCATCCCGTTGCAATCATTCGGCGGACTCACAAAATGATTGGCTGCTTGAGCTACCGTTCCATTGTAGCGAAGCACGAGGAGCGGCCCTTGATTGATGCCTATGGTGGATAGACCGTTGGGCATAAAGACTTCTTCAAAGTTCCCGCCAACGTCGATTCCAACGCCGAAATCATTTTGGCATTGCAGGTTGCCCGGAACGAGCGTCGTCACCTGAGCAGACGAGGTGATGAAGTCGTAATTGGAAAAGTTGAAGAATGAGCCATCGAACTCCTCGCAACCAGGCGAGCAGAATTGGTCATTGCCAAAGACCGACGCGAACGCGTTATAAAAAAACGGCTCGGCCTGTCGTTGGGGAGTCACATAATGCACGCTGATAAGCGCCCGGAGCGGCGGATTGGTTATCACGCACCCCCGGCCCGTTGGATTGAGGAGGACTTCGATCATGTCGCCCTGGGAAAACGCCGCACCGCCTCCTTGTGTCACAACGGAAAAGTTATTGGGAAGCAAGATCGTCAACTTCTTTGAGCCGCTCAAGTTTTGAACGCTCAGGGAAGGCGACGCCGTGCACCCACTCATGGTGCCATGCGTGCGCTGGACCGTGATTGCCGTTGCCGACATCGGACCATTAATAGTTGGCGTCTCTTCAACCAGCACCGACGCGGCATTGTTGACATTCCCGGTCTCGAGAACTGCGCCCAAATAAAATGGGCCGATAGTCTGGGACCATGCTATATTCGCGAATACTACCGCAAGTACCACGAGGCAAAACGACCTTCTTGTCATTGAGTTTCCCTTTTCAACAAAATGAGACCACGCGGGGTCTCTTGTGCTGAAGAAAAGCGTAGCATATATTTCTTCTTTATTCAATCTTTATCACCGGGCCGCAAGGCCATAAAAACCGGCCGCGAACAGGGATTCGCGGCCGTTATGTACACTATTTTTTTCCGTTCTTGTCGTTGGACTTCTCGGTCTCCGCCTTTCGTATGAGCGGCACAAGCGCTTTCGCGGAAAATCCAAAAGAAGCACCGCTAAAGTCTGTGAGAAAAGCCGTATTCACGGCAATCACGGCACCAGTCGCCGTTCGAAGCACCGGACTGCCGCTTGCCCCGGGAGCCGTACCCGCGCTATAGACAACTTTGTCATCCATCACGTCTCCTATCTGACCCGGCGTGAAGGTTGGACGGATCAGGGAACGATCAGCGATCTCCGTCACGATCTTCGCGTTGGAAGATCTCTGCTGGAGATAATCGTAGGTCGCACCCGAGGACTTTGCCACCATGAGCCTGATGCCCGATGGATATCCAAGGATGCCGACATCCTGCCCTACCTGAGGGTCGCCATCTGCGATCGGAAGCGAGACAAAATCTTTTCCCTTAGGATCGAATTGCATGATAGCGATATCATCGTCCGATTTTTCGGGAAGAATTACGCGGTTGAGTTTTATCGGCTGTTTCATGCCCGGGAAAAACACGAGTGCTTCTTCCCGGGTGGGCCATGCGCCCTTTGCAAAAAGTTCCGCACATTCCCGATCGCCGAACCATGGCTCGGCGATGTGTCGATTGGTTGCAAGAAGACCACGCCCGACAACAAATCCAGTTCCACCTACTCGTTCATGAAGCACCCTCTGCCCGTGGTAATCAACCCGGTAGATGACGGACACATAGCCAACCGATTTTTGATATCGTTCGACCAAATCGTGCGTCCGCAATTCAGCGTCGAACGTCAACTTCGAACGCTCCAGCGCAAATTTCTGAAATGTCCGTTCATTTTCTTTGCGATTCTCCAATGCATAGTGCCTCGCGATGAAAACCGAAGTGATCTGCGAGGCGACGATTGAGAGGCAAAAGAGCAGCCCCATGACAAGCAAGAACTTTCTTCTTCGATTTTCAAGCATATCCAAGCCCCCTTTGGCTTTCTGTCATGAGTGTACGACATGAACCAAAAAAATGCACGCGGCGGCTATTCAGAATGTATGAACAGGGTGGACCTCGACATTGCTAACCTTGTCGTACTGGCCCTCGTGGATAACTTTCAAAACCTTTTCTGAAAATTCTTTTTTGCACGTAATAGCAAGCTCATCTGCGTCCCCTCCAATGCCCACATTTTCTTCGCCGACTGATTTTATGATCTTATCGGCAAGTTCCTGATTCGCCTCCCCGGAAATTATTAAAGTGATTTTTACGTATTCGTCTGGCATATATTTTTTATGATAGCACGTCGCGAGCGAGAAGTCGCTGTACCAAACAGAGAAAAAACAAGAGAAGGTAAAGATACAAAGATAAGAAATGGTGGAATGACGAATTTTAATAAAAAACAGGCAATCTGCTGGTTAGCAAACTGCCTGCATTGGCATCTCGAACGACGCAGTCGTCCGTAGCGCCTAAACTTGGTTGATGCCGAGAGCTTCATCGAAACTATCGACTGCCGCTTGTTTCGGCTCGCCAACTTCGACAAGCTTTCTTTTTCCGGCAATCGTGTCCTGAAGCGCCTTGAGGATTTGGGGAAGCATCTCGTCCCAGCTGAACATAGGAGCTTTCGTGATCGTCAGCTCGTAGTCATGGGGGGAAACTTCCGTGATGCCCCTCACCCTGTTGAGAACGAGGTAAAACGGATGCACCTTCTTGCCCTCTTCCTTGGCATCGGTTACGGCAAATCGCAAACCGTAAACGTATCCCTCGAGTTCGGGAAATCGCGATCGGGCATGGATGGTGATGTACTCCGGATTGGAATAATACTCGATTTGGTACGGGAACTTCCTCTGGGCAGACTTCTTTGCAACCACCTTCTTTTTCATCACGCTACTCCTTCCTGTTTGCTCATCGGATGATTTTCAAAACCTTGTGCCAGTGCTTCCGCAACGGCGTTGCTCACATTTGGGAGCAGTTGATGTTTGGAAAGGTCGACGACATTGACCCACTCCGGGATCGTTTCCACGCTGGGAGTCAATTCTCCCGTGAAGCGCAAAACGCGGAACACTTTCCACGAATATTGCTTCGGG
>DATKNI010000026.1:0-6351 GCA_035541415.1 Minisyncoccota bacterium
ATGCTCTTCGGGGAATTTTAGGGGTGATCGCCAAAGAAAAGGAACCGGCGTTCGTCGTTAAATGGATTACTGAGGTTCTGCCGACGTATCTGAAACACGACGACGAAGAGGATGCTCCCTGCCTCATCTGTCAATCCCAAGATATTCTCGCGGAAGCTATGGCTGCTGCGGGTGATGTCGAGGGTGCGCGGGAGGTCGCCAAGAAGCAACGCATCCCTGCGGATCAGGTTGCAACATGGCTCGGTGTCTACAAAACCAGTCGAGCGCTCGAGGATCTCGAAGCGGCTCGCACAATCGCCGAGAAGTACGATTACGAGCTGCATGAACAATGGCTCAAGATCGCCGAGGCGACTCACGAAATGCAAGATATCGCGAGAGCGAGAGCGGAAGTTCTGAAAATTCCTAATCCCATCCGGGAAAACGAAACTGGATGGGTAAAAGATTTCAGGATCAACGACAATTTACTCGCGATCGCGAAAATCACCAATGGCCTTACCCCCATATACTAGACACAAAGGTCGCTGTGTCATAACGTGGCTCGAACCCCGAAATTCGTAATGAATACAAGCCAGATATTCAGTTTTGCGAAAAGTTTTCTATCACTGCGGGAGCTGTAGGAATCGAACCTACGACGGCGGTTTTGGAGACCGCAGTTATACCATTTAACTAAGCTCCCTCGTTTAAAGTGTAATACACTCCAGAAAAAATGCGCTCCGTTGTGAGGCGGAACGCATTTTATTTATTTGCCAGTAATTCTCGCCTCTTTGTGGAGCGTCTTCGCGCGGCACCAGTTGCAGAACTTCTGGAGTTCGATTTTGCGTTCGACTGCCTTCTTGTTCTTATTCGTATAATAATTGCGCCGTTTGCAAACGGAACAGCGGAGGGTAATTAATCGGTCGGCACGCTTTACTTTAGCCATGGGGACTATGATACTATATTCTTCTCGCAAAATCAACCCGCTTTGACTTTGCTGATGGAAGTGCTAGAAATAGCCCAGGAGGCACGCTATGCCTGATACGCGACGCGCATGGGAATCTCCGGGCGGCATCACGGTCCGGCTGATCGATTTTGACAAGACAATCCTGGAAGAAGAGGAGTGGCAATTTGTCGACTTTATTCGAGACTGGTTTCTCGTGGATCTGACCATGCCGACGCTGCAAGACATGGCGGATCATCAAGAACTTCCGATTGCTGCATGTCAGAAACTGACAGTTACGATTCGGAAGAAAACCGGGCTTGAGTTCCCCTATCAAATCCCATTCCTCAAGAACGATGGCACAGAAACCCGTTTCGTGCCTTTCATTCCGATCAAGAAAGAATTCCTTAAGAACCGATTTTACAAAGAGAAGCCCATCTGGCCGAACCGAGAAGAAGAGATACTTCGCGCCACACGAGACCAGTTTTTCCAAAAGCTGACTGTCCCCACATGGAAAGACATCGACCGCTTGATGGGGAGGAAAGACAGCTTAAAAGGATATTACGCCGAGCAGTTTCGCATGAAAGCGGGGGTCAGCAGACTGTATCAACTCCCGTTCCTTCCGCTCAACGACCAATGCCCACCCGCGCCATAACGACAGGGTGGGCTGTTTTTTTCTTTCGATTCAAACGTGAGCCGATGGCCGGAATTGAACCGGCGACCTACTCCTTACCATGGAGTTGCTCTACCAGCTGAGCTACATCGGCACTGGAGATAATATAACGCAAAACCAGCGATTCGCACAACTATCGCGCGATCACCTGTATCCATCGAGTTTTCCCTGCTTGCACAACTTTTTCGTAGAGGATTTTCATGTCTAGCTCCTTAAAATATTTCTGAAAATCTTCCAGTGTGAAATAACTGAAAAAACGGTCGTAGGAATAGCCGTAATCATTTTCCGTAACAATTTCTTCCTCGGGATTTCCAGATCGCAGTTCTTTTACGGCAACATACAAAAATCCGCCAGGCTTCAATTTATTTTTGAGTTGTCGCAAAACCGACAAGCATTCCTTTTTGGGAATGTGGAGCAATACCGCTTGAAGCAATATCCCGGAAAATAATCCCGGAAATCCTGAAAGGTCCCGAATGTCGGCCACAAAAAATTTTCCCTGGGGGACATTTTCTTTGGCAACCGCTATCATGCTCTCCGAGAAATCGATACCGGTCACATCCAAGCCTTTATTTATGAGATGCTTTGACTTCGTTCCTCCGCCGCATCCGGCATCAAGAACAGGATCGTGAAGCTTCAAAAAGGAAACAAATTTCTCGGTTCCTTCAATCCACCAATCATCATCTTGATGATCGGCATGCCAGTCTTTGGCAATGCGGTTATACGTGTCCCTCGTAATGTCCATGAGCCACCTCCCGGATTCGGACCGGGGACCTTCGCTTTACAAAAGCGCTGCTCTACCAGCTGAGCTAAGGTGGCAACGAGAACTTTTCTATATTATAGAACGAATCGCTCCCTGTAAACGGCTCATTTAAAAATCTATATAAAAGCGCGGCCCCCGATATTGCTATCGTAGGGCCTTGAAGAGCTTTAGAAAACCTTTTGCCTCCCATCGAATCGATTCCATCCCGTACTGCATCTTCCAGGAAACGCGGCACGTGATCCGATGACTGAACCATCGCCATCCAAGCAGGCGCCACTGCAGATATACGCGAGGCATGTGATACCACGACGTTACAAGCGTGACGTCTCTCACGTTTCGTTGTCGCAAGAGTTCCATCGCCGCCTTCGCTTCTCCGAGCGAATTGCTGGCTTTGGGATTTTCGATAAAGCAATCCTCTCGCGGAAGCCTCGGGCATAGATAAAACGCCGTCGTTGCGCGAAGATCGGGAATCGTATCGTCGACGCTAAATATGACGAACGAATCATCGGCGTGCCGCCATGCTTCACGCACGGCAACCTCGCAGCGATCGGTTGAGTCGATATTCAGTTGGCCGTCTTTTTCAACTTTGCCTCCGTACAGTACGATGTAATGCGCCAAAGCACATCACCTCCTAGGAAGTTTCCGGACATATTATGCATTATATTCATCATAGCGTCAATTTCGCGCGGGCCGCGGACCCGCCGGAATCCCCTTTTAGAAATTTTTAATCTATTGTAAAATGCTATGGAATTGAGCGGATAAAAAAATTAATGTTCTGCATCCTCGCTTGCGGGGGCAACACGCGAACAAATGGCAACTAAATTCACCCATCTTCATACGCATTCCCATTATTCCCTGCTCGACGGCCTTTCGAAGGTGCCCGAGATCGTAAAGCGCGCGAAGGACACCGGCATGGATTCTATTGCGATCACTGACCACGGCGTCCTTTACGGCGCCGTTGAATTTTATAAAGCCGCCAAGAAAGCCGGCATCAAACCGATCCTCGGCGTCGAAACCTACGTTGCCCCGCGCGATCGCTTTTCCAAAGAGCCAAACGAACGGTATTACCACCTGATCCTCCTCGCCGAAAACCAAGCGGGATGGAAGAATCTCATCAAGCTAGTATCAAAGGCCCATCTCGAAGGATTCTATTACCGCCCTCGCGTCGATAAAGATCTGCTCCGCGAACATCACGAGGGCCTCATCGCGCTTTCCGCTTGTCTCGGCGGAGAAATCGCACAGTGTCTTTTTGCCGGAAAATTCGAAGAGGCAAAAAAATGCGCGCTCGATTACCAGGAAATTTTCGGCAAAGGAAACTACTTCCTCGAAATCCAAAAGCATCCGAATATTCCCGACTCTGAAAAGATCGAGCCGCTCCTCATAAAGCTTTCGCACGAAACCGGCATCCCGCTCGTTGCAACGCAGGACAGCCATTACACGCACTCGGACGAGGCAGAATATCACGATGTCCTTCTTGCCGTACAGACCGGAAACCAGCTCGCCGACGACGACCGCATGTCCATGAAGAGCGACGATTTCTCGATCCTCTCGCCGGAAGACATGCTCAAGAAATTCGCAACGGTCCCTGGCGGAGCCGAAGCTGTCGCACGGACGAACGAGATTGCCGAGCGCTGCAATGTTGAAATCGAGCTTGGCAAGACGCTTCTCCCCGATTTTCCAAAGCCCGAAGGGAAAACCGCAAACGCCTATCTCCGCGAGCTGATCGAGGAGCGCCTGCCAAAAAAGTTTCCCCCGGCCGAACAGACTACAGAAATGCGCGACCGGTTGGAATATGAAATCGGCGTCATCGAAAAGACCGGATTTGCAGACTACTTCCTGATCGTGCAAGACCTTATCTGGTGGGCAAAATCGCACGGCATCGCCGTCGGTCCGGGCCGCGGTTCGGCGGCGGGAAGCCTGGTTTCGTATGTGCTCGATATCACGGACATCAATCCTCTCACCTACGACCTGCTCTTTGAGCGCTTCTTGAATCCGGAGCGCATTCAAATGCCTGATATCGATATCGACTTTGCCGATACGCGCCGCGACGAAGTGCTCGCCTATGCGAGCCAAAAATACGGCGAGGATCACGTTGCGCGCATCATCACGTTTGGAACGATGGCGGCCCGCGCCGCGATCCGCGACGCCGGCCGCGCGATGGGATATTCCTACGCGTTCTGCGACCAGATCGCCAAGCTCATCCCCTTCAACCCGACGCAAGGCATGAAAGAGGGTTGGCTCGACGAGTGTCTTGAAAAGGTGCAGGAGCTCAAGCAAATTTATGAAACGAACGCGGAAGCCAAGAAGCTCATCGATACCGCGCGCCACCTCGAAGGCGTTGCGCGCCACGCGTCGGTGCACGCGTGCGGAACCGTGATTGCCAAAGAGCAGCTCGTCGAGCGCGTCCCGCTCCAATTCGCTCCGCAGGAAAAAAATATCGTGATCACCCAGCTTGAAATGCATGCGATCGAGGATCTCGGCCTCCTCAAGATCGATTTCCTCGGCCTCAAGAACCTCACGATCATCGAAGAAACGATCCGCATTATAAAAGAACTCGGCGGCCCTTCGATCAATATTTCCAAAATACCGTTCGACGACAAGAAGACGTTCGAGCTCCTGCGCCGCGGCGAAACGACGGGCGTGTTCCAATTTGAATCGTCCGGCATGCGCCGCTACATGAAAGAGATCGCGCCGACGGGATTTGAAGACCTGATCGCCCTCGTCGCGCTCTTCCGCCCCGGCCCGATGGAACTGATTCCGCAATTCATCAAGCGCAAGCACGGCGAAGAACGCAGCGCCTATCTCCATCCAAAAATGGAACCGATCCTCCAGAACACGTACGGCGTCATGGTGTACCAAGAGCAGGCCATGCGCGTTGCCCGCGACCTCGGCGGCTATTCGCTCGCCGAAGCCGACACCCTCCGCAAAGCGATCGGCAAAAAGATCAAATCATTGCTCGACGAACAGGAGGCCAAGCTCACCCAGGGCATGATCAAAAACGGCATCCCGCCAAAAACAGCGAAAGCGATCTGGGAACTTTTCCCGCCCTTCGCCCGCTACGGATTCAACAAGTCGCACGCCGCCTGTTATGCGCTCATCGGCTACCAAACGGCATACCTCAAAGCGAATTATCCCGAAGAATTCATGGCGGCGCTTTTGAACGCGGAAATGAGCGACATCGAACGCATCTCGTTCCTCATCCAGGAAGCCAAGCAATCCGGCCTCACGATTTTGCCGCCCGACATCAACGCGAGCTACGTAAACTTTGCGCCAGAAGGAAAATTCATCCGGTTCGGCTTGCTCGCCATCAAGAACGTCGGCTCGGAAATCACGCGCGCCATCATCGAAGAACGCTCCCGCAGCGGCCCGTTTAAGAATTTTGAAGACGTCCTCTCGCGCATCCAGCACAAAGACCTCAACAAGAAATCACTCGAAAGTTTGGCAAAGAGCGGCGCCTTTGATTCGCTCGGCATCGAACGGAAGCAGATCATCGACAACATGGATGAAATCCTGCGGTTTGCAAATGCCTTCAAGCGCGGCGGGCAAAACGCCGGGCAGTCGCTCTTTGGCTCCGCCATGGCTGCGCCGAAAATTGCCTTGAAACTCAAGCCGGCGCCGCCCGCAACGCCCGGCGAAAAACTCGCGTGGGAAAAGGAACTCATCGGATTCTTCATCTCCAATCATCCGGTGAACGCCCACGCCGATATGATCAAGCATTATCAGGCCAAGCCGATCGCCGAACTCGCAACGATCCGCGACGAAAAGAAAATCGTGCGCACCGCGGGGCTCGTTTCAAAAATCCATAAGATTTTCACCAAGAGCGGCCAGCCGATGGTGTTCGTGACGATCGAAGACGCAACCCAGCAGTCAATCGAACTCGTGGTGTTCAATAGCGTCCTCGAAAAAACCCAGGCGGTGTGGGCCGACAACGCGGTTGTGGTTGCCGAAGGCAAAATTTCCCGCCGCGACGGCGAGCTCAAAATGATTTGCGAGAAAGCAAAG
>DATKNI010000027.1:0-3178 GCA_035541415.1 Minisyncoccota bacterium
GCATGGATTTGAATGCGCATGTTACGATCACGCCGCAGATGTTCGCCGTTGATCCGCAGGAGTTCACGCTCGTTCCGGGCGGCACCTATACGGTTTCCGATTTGCTCCACGTGCTTTTGCTGCCGTCGAGCAACGTTGCCGCCGAAGCGCTCGCCGAAGCATATGGCCGCGATCAATTCCTTGCGCTCATGAACCAGAAAGCGGCGCAACTCGGCATGGCGAACACCTACTACGACGACCCGTCCGGACTTTCCGCGGCAAACCAATCGAGCGCGCATGATCTGTTGCTCCTCGGCCAAGACATCAATGCGCATTACCCCGAGCTCCTCGCCGTGACGCGCGTCCCGCATGTGACGATCACAAACCTGGTGAACGGCCAAAAGGCTCCGGTGAACAGCATCGATTCGTTCGCCGGCAATCCGGATTTTATCGGCGGGAAAACCGGCCACACCGATGAAGCGAGCGGAAATCTGTTCACGATTTTCAACTACAACAACCATCCGCTGCTCATCGTGGTCCTCGGCACCGACGATCGTTTCGGCGATACGAGCAAATTATATTCCTGGGTAAAGTCAAATTACCGTTAATAATTTTTTCATCTATGCTTGTCGCCGAAACCGTACGCGTCACGATCCTCGCCACCATTGCTTTCTTTACCGCGCTTTTCATTACGCCGTTCTGGTTTTCCTTCCTCAAGAAAAATAAATTCGGCAAGAACCTGAGGGACGAAAGCGACACGCCGATTTTCCATAATCTGCACAAGGCAAAGCTTGGGACGCCGACCGGCGGCGGCGTCATCATCTGGTCGACCGTCATCGGTCTTGCCGTCGTTTTCGGCATCCTGGCGCATTTCTTTGACGGCGTTTGGAAATATTTTGATTTTATTGATCGCGCCGAAACGTACCTGCCGCTCGCCGCGCTCGCGGGCGCGGCGCTCGTCGGCCTGTTCGACGACTGGCTTGGCGTTTTGAAGATCGGCGGAGCGAACGGCGGGGGACTCAAGATCCGCTACAAATCACTTTTGTACCTCGCGATCGCGCTCATCGGCGCCTGGTGGTTCTATTTCCGCCTCCAATGGGACGTGCTCTTCGTGCCGTTTGTCGGCAACATCACGATCGGCTGGTGGTATATCCCGATTTTTGTATTCATTATTTTTGCAAGCGCCTTTTCTGCGAACGAAACCGACGGCCTCGACGGCCTTCTGGGCGGCGTATCCCTTTTTGCGTTCGTCGCGCTCACGACGGTCGCATTCGTTTTGCATCGCTATAATCTCGCCGCGTTCGGCGGGACGATGATCGGCGCCTTGCTCGCGTTCCTCTGGTACAATATCTATCCGGCAAAATTTTTCATGGGGGATACGGGCTCCATGTCGCTCGGCATCACGATCGGCGTGATCGCCATGCTCACGAACACGACGCTCATCCTTCCGTTTTTTGCATTCATCCTCGTCATTGAGTCGCTTTCCGTGATCGTCCAGGTTGCCTCAAGGAAGCTCCGCGGCAAAAAGATTTTCCGATCGACGCCGATCCATCACCACTTCGAGGCGCTCGGCTGGCCGGAATCCCAGGTGACGATGCGCTTCTGGATCATTTCGGCAATATTCTGCGCACTGGGCCTCGTTTTATTCTTCCTTTCCCGCGCCTTTTAAAAAAACGCCCACGCTTGCAAACGGCTTTGGTTTGTGGCACAATGACGACAGCAAAGTTTGCTGATTTATAAGCCCCACAACGGAGGGCGGACGGGGAAATGATGCCTTCGTTGTGGCGGCCCTGATGCGGCAACCTCGAGAGAGGCGAATTGCGCTCGGGCCGGCGTGGCGCTCATCATTCCCCAAAAAGCGGGGCAAGGAACTTCCTCCGACCCCCGCTTTTTTCATTTGACCAAATCAATCTATTTGCTATACTATTCCTCGTATGTCGAACGACGTTTCAACCCCGGCGACCCAAGAGGTCGCATATCCTTCCGAAGCCTCCCGCGAAATGATGGATGCGGGTGTTTTTTATGGCCGCAAGAAGAGCAAGACGAATCCCAAGATGCGTCCGTTTGTGATCGCAAACCGCGGCGGCATTGAAATCATCAATCTCCAGAAGACCACGGAGATGCTCGAATCGGCGATGGCGTTCCTCCAAGAGAAGGTCCGCACGGGCGGCCTCGTGCTTCTCGTCGGCGCCATTCCGGCTGCGGAAATCCGCGTCACCGAACTCGCTAAAAAGTTTAATATTCCGTACGTATCGCTTCGTTGGGTTGGCGGTGCAATCACCAATTTCAAGATCATCGCCAAGCGCGTTGAGCATCTCAAAAAACTCCGCTCCGATCTTGCCACCGGCGCACTGGTTGATAAATACACCAAGAAAGAACGCCTCGAGATGGAACGCGAAGTGCGCCGCCTCGAAGAGCTTATGGGCGGCCTCGAGAATATGACCCGCGAACCCGACGTCATGGTTGTCATCGACCCGGTGTTTCACGTGACGGCGATCCGCGAAGCCCGTTCCCGCAAGATCCCGATCGTCGCGCTCGCAAACGTCGATGCAAATCCGGATGAGATCGATTATCTCGTTCCGGGCAACGACAAAGCCAAGCGCAGCATCGAATGGTTCCTCGGCAGCGTTGAAAAAGCCATCCACGAAGGCATGAAGCTGCGGGCAGAACAACAGGCTGCTGCTGCTTCGGCAGAGGGCGAAAAGGCCACATCGACAAAGTAACGTCGCAACTCATTATCATGGCAAAAAATATTTCTGCGGAAGAGGTTCAGAAGCTGCGCGAAATGACGAGCGCCGGCGTGATGGACTGCCGCAAGGCGCTCATCGAAGCCAGCGGCGATTTCGAAGCAGCCAAAAAAATCATCCACGAGCGCGGCCTTTCCAAAGTTGAAAAGCGCGCCGACCGCGCGACGGGCGCCGGCCTCGTTCATTCATATGTTCATAACGACCGCATCGGCGTCTTGCTCCATCTGAGCGCCGAAACGGACTTCGTCGTCCGCTCCGAACCGTTTCAAAAGCTCGCGCACGAACTTGCGATGCAAGTTTCCGCGATGGATCCCAAGTCGGTAGAGGAGTTGCTTGCCCAGCCGTACATCAAAGATGAATCCCGGACGGTGAAAGATCTCCTGACCGATGTTATCGCGAAGGTAGGGGAAAACGTCACGATTAACGAGATTTATCGAATCGAAGTATAGCCA
>DATKNI010000028.1:0-4207 GCA_035541415.1 Minisyncoccota bacterium
GGAGAAATCATCGTTATTTTCGACCAATATAATTTTAGCTCTTCTGTGTTTTGATCTGCCCTGCAAAGAACCGTACACCTGAATTTGCCTTCTTCTATCGGATAACAACTCCTCATCAACTTTAAAAATAGGCGGATAAGCTCAGGGTCGGAATTTCCAAACGAAAGAGAGCCTGCGCGACGCTTTGCGCCCTCGCACCAATATAAAGCGATCAAAACAATTTTTTGCACTCCGGAATTATTTAAATATTCCCCCAAAGGAACCAATCCCTTTCGAATCTCTTGTAAGTATTTGTCTCGGGCGATTTTCTTTGTTTCAAGAGCTTTTTTATTACCCAAACGGATCCGTTCAATACACCTAGCTGCAATTTTTTCTTTTTCCTCGATGGAAAATAAAACATCACTAAACCACGTAGACAATGTACTTTTAGAAACCGGCACATTAAGCGATGTCCTAATATCTTTATAAGTATTTCCTTCTTTTCGTAACTCAATAGCCCGCTCTTTATATTCGCTAAATTTTTTGCGCAGCTTCATGCATCAATACTATTTCCAAGCATGCCGCAGCGCAAAACATTTTTAATAAAAATTTAATAACATAAAACTGGTTGCTCCTTTATTTTTAATATTCTATAGTGAAATCGTCATCTGCCCTCGTAGCTCAACGGATAGAGCAGCTCCGTCCTAAGGAGACGATAAAGGTTCAATTCCTTTCGAGGGCACGGTTTTCCCCAACCCGGGCTGGAAATTTTCTGTACAGCACGAGATATGGTACAATATGCACAAACCAAATGGCTGAGCTTCGACTCGAGACACCACTCTTTGAGATCGTAGGCGCCCGCGCACCTTTCCTGCGGCGGCTGGAAAAACTCGGCATCAAAACCGTGGGCGACCTGCTCTGGCACTTCCCCGTCCGGTACGAAGATTATTCAAAAATATATAAGATTGCGGAGCTCGAGCCCGGGCAGCAGGCCACCATCCAGGGCGTCGTCGAAAAAGTGCGCGCCCGGCACAGCTTCCGCCGCCACATGCAAATTGTGGAAGGCGTGATTGCCGACGACACGGGTTCCATCCGCGCCGTATGGTTCAACCAGCCCTACCTTGCTAATGTTTTGAAAGCCGGCCGCGCCGCAAACTTCGCCGGAAAGGTCTCCGTCTCGGAAGAAGGCGAACTCTATTTGAGCCATCCCGTGCACGAAATGATCCGGACCTCGAACGTCGACGCCGAAGACCCGGGGTACGGCCTCAGGCACACCGGCCGCCTCGTCCCCGTGTATCCCGAAACGCGCGGACTCACGTCGCGAGGCATCCGTTTCATTTTGCAAAATGTTTTCAAGCGCGATCTCGATCTCGAAGAGTGGATCCCCGAACCCATCCTTGCCGAATTCAGCTTCCCCGACGTGCACGAAGCGATCGAACGCGTCCACTTCCCCCGTGAAGCCGATGAAGCTGCGCGTGCGAAAGCGCGGTTTTCTTTCGAAGAATTGTTCCTCCTCCAGCTTTTCAACATCCGGCAGAAATCAAAACTCGCCGCGCAACAGGCCCATGCCATTCCAAGCGACGTGGAGCGCGTGAAAAACCTGCTCGCGAAACTTCCCTTCGAGCTCACGCCATCGCAGAAAAAATCGCTCTATGAAATCATGAAGGATATTGAACGCGCGCGGCCGATGAACCGCCTCCTCCAAGGCGACGTGGGCTCCGGCAAAACCGTAGTAGCCGCCGTTGCCGCAATCATCGCCGCAGATCACGGCCTGCAGACGGCGTTCATGGCGCCGACCGAAATCCTTGCGCGGCAGCATTTTGAGACGATGAAGAAGCTCTTCACGCGCTTTGCGGACGGCGAGACCGATCCGAATACGCCGAAGAATCCGGCGATCGGCCTCCTCACGGGCACGAGCGCCATCGTATTTTATGAAAAAGATATGGAAGCAAAACTTTCCAAACCCGACTTCAAGACGAAAGTGGAAAGCGGTGAAATCAAAATTGTTTTCGGCACCCATACGCTCATCCAAAAATCCATTTCATTCCAGAAACTCGGCCTCGTCATCGTGGACGAACAGCATCGCTTCGGCGTCCGCCAGCGCGCCGAGCTTGCCTCGAGCCGCAAGGGCGCAAACGGCAAAAAAGAAAAAATCATCCCGCACTTCCTCAGCATGTCGGCAACGCCGATCCCGCGCACCCTCATGCTTTCCATTTTTGGCGACCTCGACCTGTCGCTCATCACCGAACTCCCTGAGGGACGCAAGGAAATCCAAACCAAAATCGTCTCCCCCGTCGAGCGCGCCGGGGTTTATGACTTCGTGCGGAGCGAAGTGAAAAACGGCCGCCAGGTGTTCGTGATCTGTCCGCGCATCGAGCCCGAAGACAAAGAAGCCATCGATCAAGCAAAAGGCGCGGCAAAGTTCCAGATGCAGAAAAAACTCGATCTCAAGTCGGTGAAAGAAGAGTTTGAAAAATTGCGGACAAAGATTTTCCCCGATCTCCGCATCGCCATGCTCCACGGCCAGATGAAAGGAAAAGAAAAAGAAGACATCATGCGCCGGTTCAAAGACCGCGAATTCGACATTCTCGTTGCAACGTCCGTCGTCGAAGTGGGCGTGGACGTTCCGAATGCAACGATCATGCTCATCGAAGGCGCCGACCGCTTCGGCCTTGCCCAGCTCTATCAATTCCGCGGGCGCGTCGGACGCGGCGAGCACCAATCGTACTGCTTCCTTTTCACGGATTCAAAATCGGAATCGACGGGCGCGCGCCTCAAGGCGATCGTCGAAGCAAAAAACGGCTTCGAACTTGCGGAGAAGGATCTTGAACTTCGCGGGCCGGGACAGTTTTTTGGCGACGTGCAGACGGGACTGCCCGACATCGCCATGGAAGCGCTCAAAAATCCTACAATGGTTCAAGGCAGCCGGGCGGTAGCGATGAAACTGCTCCAGGAAAATCCAACACTCGCAAGCTACGCTCCCCTCAAAGCAAAGCTCGAGGCCTTCCACAAGAAAGTGCACCAGGAATAATGCTTCGCAAGCGCCTACGGCTCGAGTTCCGCGACAACCTGCGTGGACGTCATCGAATTCGTCGTGAAAGCAGAGCCCCACTGCCAGAGGACGTCGAGTTTCGCCGCGGATGTCGTATCAATGGTCGAGGTCGAACCATCGATATAATTTTGGTTCGGGGTGGCAGCTCCGCCGCCCGCAAATCCTGAGAACATGCAGCTCGGGCTCCATACTCCGCTTGCGCCCGCAGACCAGATCGTGATATCGCATTGCATAATCCATCCCTTGTTATTGATGCCCGCCGTCGTTGGGCCGTTCGGAGACTGGATGGCATTCGAACCAAGCTTGATCCAAAACGTTGCCGTTTGCGCCGTACTCGTAGTATTCCACAAACCGAACGCCTTGAGATGGATGATGCTGCCGGCGCGAAGCACGTTCGCGGGAATCGTCGTCGTGCCATTCGCGAGCGTCGCCGAAATAAGCGACGTCGACGCCGTAGAATTCGACACATTTACAAAAGCTCCCGTTGCAAAGAGCAGGCCGCCCACATCAAGCAGGCTTCCCTGCTCGCTCAAATTGCCGCCGACCGAGAACGCGCCGGTCGTCGTCGCATTGCCACTCAAGAGCGTCGTGCCGACGACGGTGAGCGCATCGGCGAGCGCCGTGTTACTCGTCCCCACGGCAAGGCTGCCGGGGAATGCAAAGTTGCCCGAGCCGAATGCGTTGGAACTCACGAGGCCCGCGGAAATCGTGCCGCCGAGATAATTGCCGGTGATATAAATGTTGCCCTGATTTTGGGCCGTGGACGTGCCGATCGCAATGCCGCCAAGCGTGAAGGTGGTCGTTCCATTCTGCTGGAGCGACGACGTGCCAAGCGTTGTCGCGTTCGTCCAGATCGGAATATAGTTCGACTGTCCTCCGGAAAGCGACCCTCCGCTGCACGTACTCGTCGCAAGGATGCCGGTCGCGCCCACCGATACGCACGGGTTGCCCGCCGATCCGAGTCCTGCGAATGTCACGCCGCGCGCGACATACAAGTTGCCGCTCGGCTGGATTGTCGACGTGCCGATCGCAAAACCCATCTGGGTGAACGTGGTCGTGCCGTTCTGCTGCAATGATGACGTTGCAAGCGACGATGCGCCCGTCCACAGCGGGATCCAGTTGTTCACGCCTCCGGTCACGCCTCCGCTGCCGCACGTCGTCGTCGCAAGCGCGCCA
>DATKNI010000029.1:0-28035 GCA_035541415.1 Minisyncoccota bacterium
GTCGCCGTCCGCTGGCGGCGGTTCGGCGATTCCTTGTCCGATTCCTCCGGGAACGGCGACGGGAACTTCTCCGAGTTCCGTCGGCGGTTCAGCGGGCAGCGGCTCAACCGGCAACGGTGCGATCGCCTATCCCATTCGCGCCCCGTATCGCATCGAAGTCTCGGCTCAGACCGAACTCATGCTTCGCGACAGGAGTGTGGCAAGCTTGAGCGATTTTTCGAACGGTGACCAAATCAACGTTTTCGGCTACTACAACACGGATGGCAGCATCCAGGCGTATATCGTTCGCGATATTTCAAAGCCGGTGGAAACGGAGACCATGCAGCTCAATAACGTGACGCTCGTTTCCGTCTCAGGAACCAACCTCCCGGCAACGCTCGCCGTCACCCAGACGGTTGGCGCTCCCTGCTACGGTTTCAACGGTTCGGTGAAATCCAATATCGCCTGCCCGATGGGCGTGTCCTCGTTCTCGCAAAACAGCGCGACCGCCGACGTCCAGCCACCACCTTCAGTCGCTCCGATGTGGATGATGCTCCGCAAGTATGTGGTGACCGTTGATGCGCGCACAATCATCCTCGACAGCAACCGCAACATCATTCCGCTCTCATCGCTCAACGTGAATGACTCGCTGAATGTGTACGGCGAATCGACCGACAACGGCCAGACGATCACGGCTGATATCGTCCGCGATACGTCCATCCCGGTCGCCCAGACGTCGTTTGGCGGCACGGTGACCCAGGTGAACAGCGACGGTTCGTTCGTCATCCAAACCAAAGACGGTCAAACGCTTACCATAGCGAGCCCGGTGAGCGTCGGTGAATCGGTTTCCGTAACCGGCATCCAAAGCCAAGGAACGATTACCCAAATCACCCGCCTCACGGTTTCGACGAGCACGCCAAATCCAGTTCCGGGACCGCTGCCCATGATGCGGATCCAGGGCTCATCGTATCCAACGAGCAGCAACGGCAAACCGATCAACTACTAAGGAAAAATCGGCTGCAATAAAAGACGCACCCGGTTTATGCAAAAATCCGCGCCTCACGAAAGCGCGGATTTTTGTTATTTTGGCGCTTCCAATTGTTGGAGCGGCGGCGGCGCGACCGTTGACGTGCCGAGCGTATCGATGTCGGCCTGCCCGCCGGGACGGAACACAAAAGTGAATCCAAATGGATCGGGCGGAACCGCATTGATGATGCCGGCCGCGACGAGGTCGTCCGGCGCATTCGGAAATTTTCCTTTCTCGTGATAATACAGTTTTGCTCCTTCCTCAAGAAAATCAAAAATCTGAAGGCGCGCAACGTATGCTTCTGCCCGCTCCTTCGTCGCCTCATCATTCGTCGAACTCGCAATGGTTTGCCACAATTCTTCGGTCTTCGACCGTTCATTGGTGCCGATGCCAAAGTTCAGCGCAAAACGCTCTGCATAGTCGGGAACGCCGGGTGTGCGGCCCGCCATGTCAAAGTACGTGAGCGCCGCGGAATTATTTTTTGCGTCAAGATACTCGTCGATCGCCACGTAATAAGGAATGCGCCAATCGGGATCGGCGTACTGCAATCCCTGCTTCCCTATTTCGAGCGCAACCGTATCGCTTGCATCGCCGCCCCATAACCGCGACGGAACCGCCGGAATTGTGAGTACGGAAAAGGCATAGGGATACCCAAACGCCGGATCGACCGATGTGAGATATTGCAAATCGGGAAAATATTCTTTATTGCCGCGGAAGAGATCAAGAATTTCCGGCATGGTGCCGGCCCACAAGGTTGCCGCGAGGGTCGAATGGAATCCAAGATCGATGATGCGAACGAATTCCGGCGACGGTCCGCCAGCAAGCGCTTGCGGCCGCGCGGCCGCCCCGGTCAAACGATCGTAGTCGTACTGCAAAACGACGATCATGGCGAAGAGGAGCGCGACGATGACTGTCTTTGAAACTGCTCCAAGCGGACGCCGCATCATGCTAAACTTCTTTTTTATTGAAAATCCAGACGCCGGCCGAAAGGAGCAGAATGATATAGACGGCCGCGTATGCTATGGCGAGGAGCGTCGAATTGAGCGGCGCGGCAATATTGTGGATGGCATAATTGCGGATATCGAACTTTTCCAGGTTCGGGAAGATATAGTAGAGCGCCTGGACGAGCCGCAATTTGATTCCCGTGATATTGATGGCTTGCGCGTCGGCGACCAGTTGGCTCACCACGTGCCCGGCAAAAAACACGGCTGATGTGTATACGATCGAGAGCAACGACGTTGAGAATGTTGATACAAAAAGCGCGAATGAGAGGAAGAGCATCATCTCAAGGTATTGCATGCCAATGGCCGCGATCCCCATCGCATCAAAGCCCCCGCCTTCATAGGCAACGACCGCAAGGTAGGCAACCATAAAAATAAGCGTCGTGACGAGAAGCACCATACAGAGGCCGAAAAACTTGCCGAGCAAGAACTGCGCGCGGGAAACCGGTTTTGCGAGGATGAAATAGACCACCTTGCGGTCCACGTCTTTAAAGAACGACGTGGTGCCAAGAAATATTGCGAGAATCGCGTTGAAGAAATATACGCCTGCCAAGGCAAAGCTTTTCACCATCGGCAATTCTTTGAGGACGAGGTCGGCGAGGAAGAGCGACGAAAGCATATAGAGGATCGCAAAAACGATGATCGCATAGAGGATTTTTTCGCGGACTTCGAGTTTGAACGTATTTTTGGCGATGATCCAGATATTACGCATGGACGTGTTCGTACTGCATTAAGGTTTCCGTGAAGCGTTCTTCGAGCGACTTGCCCTGGGCGAATCCTTTTACGGAGCCCGCATAGAGCAAATTTCCGGCATGGATCACGCCAACTTCATCGCAAATCTCTTCAACATCATAAAGGATGTGCGTGTTGAGGAAAATCTTTTTGCCTTCTTCTTTGAGTTTCACCATCACCTCTTTCATTTCCCGGCGGCCGAGCGGATCGAGGCCGTCGAGCGGTTCGTCGAGGAAAACATACTTTGGATTATTGACGAGCGCCTGGGCGAAGGCCAGCCGCTGGCGCATGCCTTTGGAATACGTTTTGATCTGGAAATTGCGGGCCTCAAAGATGCCGACTTTTTTTAACAAATCTTCATATTCGCGTTCCTTCCCTGACGTCGTCTCGAAAAGTTCATCAGAAAATCTTAAGAATTCGAGGCCGGTCATCGTCTCATAAAAATAAGGTGTTTCCGGCATGAAGCCCATTTTCTTTTTTGATTCGATGTTCGTGGAAGGCTTGCCGTCGATCAAAATCTCGCCGTGCGTTGGCGCAAGAAGTCCCACGGTCATTTTCATGATCGTGGTCTTCCCTGCCCCGTTCTGCCCCAAGAAGCCAAAAATGGGCACGTCAACGTTGAGCGTGAAATCGTGGACGGCGCTTTTGCGCTTTTTGAACGTTTTCGTGACGTGCAGAAACTCAACCATCGTTATTTAATCTCCACAATCTGATACGTGGACGGCCCTGCGGGAGTCGCAACGCTCACGCTCTCGCCGGCTTTCTTCTTGAGGAATGCGCGGCCGAGCGGCGATTCATCGGAAATCCTTCCTTCTTCGGGCTTTGCTTCGTAGGCGCCGACGATCGTGTACGTGGCAATTTTTTCTCCTTTCTTTACGGTAACGGTTGAGCCAACCTGCACAGTGTCGCCGTCGGACTTTTCGATAATGGCCGCGTTCTTCAATAAGTCTTCGAGTTCGCCAATGCGGGTTTCAACGTTTGCCTGTTCTTCGCGAGCTTCGGCATATTCCGAGTTCTCGGAAAGGTCGCCGTACTCTTTTGCCTGCTTGAGGCGCTGCGCAACTTCAAGCCGCTTCTTGTTTTTTAAATCTTCGAGTTCCTGTTTGAATTCTTCGAGTCGCTCCTTGGTTACGTATTGTTTGTTCATTTGGGGTGAATGAGGGCTTTTATAAAATTCCGGCGCTAAGCCGGAATCGACAGTTTTATTGCATTGCGGTCTTCTGGGGGCCGGGAATGTCATATTGACCCCGTGACAACCATAGCCGTATTTTAATAGTTTCCATGAAGACTTTCAAGTAGGCGGAGGCGGTCACATGGGAGCGGAGGTCGTTCACCCAATGGACCGGTATTTCCTTGATTTTAAAGCCCATTGCCTTGGCCAACGAAAGAATTTCGACGTCGAATCCCCAACCCGTAATTTTAGATACATTAAATATCTTTTCCGCAGCTTCTTCGGTAAAAGCCTTGAATCCGCACTGGGTATCCCAAATGCCGGGCAAAAGAAGCATCTGGATGAATAAATTTCCCAGCTTGCCGGGAATTTGTTTATAGATCGGTTCGGCAGGATCAAGCTTTGCGCCTTTGATGGCGCGCGAACCGATCACGACGTCGTAGCCTTGTTTGAAGAGCGGCATCATAATGTTGAATTGGTCGATACTCGTCGAGTTGTCGGCGTCCGTAAAAAGGCGGACTTTGCCGCTTGCAAGAAGCATGCCCTGCCGCACCGTTCCGCCCTTGCCCTGGTTGTCTTTGAGGTCGATGACTTTGAGGTTGCGAACGACCTTCGCCATATTCCGCGCGATGTCGGCAGTGTTATCTTTTGAACCATCGTTCACTACTAAAATTTCATACGAATATTCCACGTGCTCAAGACGCTTATCCATATCGAGCAGGGTTTGCGGAAGACGCTCCGCTTCGTTGTAGGCAGGGATGATGATGGAGAGGTAGGGCTGCGCCATTGGGGTTATCTCAATTATAACATCGTGAGTATCCGCGGGCCCTTTTCGGTGATTGCAACGGTGTGTTCAAAGTGGGCGGCGCGCTCCCCGTCGGCTGTTCCATAACTCTCGTCCAACAGTTGTCGGATTGCGCCGGTGCCAATGGCGACCATCGGCTCGATGGCGAGCACCATGCCGGGCACAAGCTCTTCGCCCTGTCCTTTGCGGCCAAAGTTGAACACCGTCGGATCTTCGTGGAGGTCGCGGCCAATGCCGTGTCCAGTGAGCCCTTCAACGACCGAAAATTTATTCCTCACAATCGTTTTTTCGATTGCAGCGCCGATATCGCCGAGCGTATGCCCCGGCTTTGCGGCTTTCACGCCCGCCATGAGCGACTCGCGCGTGACTTCAATCAATTTCTTCCCTTGCTTGCCTACGTCACCCACCGGGACCGTAATGGCGGAATCCAAATAGAAACCTTTGTACTCGAGGCCAAGATCGAGGCTCACGATGTCGCCTTCACGAATTTTATATTTTGACGGCTGGCCGTGCACCACGACGTCATTCACCGAAACGCAGAGCGTATAGGGATATGCTTTTTTTGCGCCCGCCGGACGGTAATTCAAAAAAGCGGGCTTGGCTCCCGCTCCAATAATCAGTTTCCGGGCAAGGACATCGAGTTCGATGGTCTGAACGCCGGGCTTGGTTTCTTCTCCCAGGCGCTTGAGCACGGCTGCGAGCATCGCGCCGCCCTGCGCCATCAGTTCAATTTCAGCGGAGGTTTTGAAAGTGACCATAGATATGCTCCATCACTTTATACGGCGCCGGCCGCGCGTCAACCCGATGGAGGTTATACCCGTGCTTTTTAACATATTGGACGATCGGGAATGTCCGGTCTTCATATTCTTTTAATCGAATTTTAATGACGCTCGGCTTGTCCAAGCTGCGTTTATAAAACGGCCCTGCGCAGACCGGACAGTGCTTTGGTTTTCGATGCGGATAGAAGGCGGTGAGCAAGAGATAGCCGCATTCGGCGCATACCATGCGGGCGCCATTGCGCTTGATGGAATGGCTCGGCGGAACCTCGAGGAGCATCACGTACACGTTCTTTTTGCCGAACAACCGCTCGAATTCCGGATATACTTTTTTTGCTTCATACATCGTGCGGGGCGAGCCGCTCAATACGATTCCCCAGCCCGCTTTTGCGATGCGCTCCACTTCGCGGACCACTTCGCGCGTCACAAAGCTCGGCGTCATCAGCTTTCCGCCGTCAAAAAGCGCCCGTTCGCGCTTAATCATTTTTTCATGCTGGCGATCCGGATCGTGGACGATCGATTCAAGGAATTTCCCCGTATCAAAGTGGATCAGCCCGAGTTTGTTGGCAAGAAGATTGGCTTGCGTGCCTTTCCCAGCTCCTGGCGGTCCGTAGAGAACAACAACAATCTTTCGCATATAGGATAAGTTTATCAAAAAAATCGCATTTTGCCCATGCGCCGGAGCGGCTTGCATAATTCTTCGGGCGGGACTATGATTGGTGACGGCTCCGGTGGTTCTTCGAACCTCGTGGCGAGGAACCGTCGCATATGAAGTTTGAAACAAATTTGTACCACAGAAGCAGTCTCGCCGAAACGCGAAGGAGAATCCGAGCGTTTCACACATTTTCAGGTCCTCTTCCGGCAACGGAAGAGCAAAATCGCAAAAGCGAAACTGATAAGGAGGCGGACGCAATTCGCAATAAATGGATTGCCGGGTTTCGACCCGGCATAAGCGATCGGCGCGAACACGCCGATTGATCAATAAAAACCGGCAGAGAACAAACTTGTTCCCTGCCGTTATTTTTTGCGAGCGTTCAATAAATGCCGTAGTCGCCGACGAAGAACGCTCTCACGTCGTCCGGCAACTGCTTGGCTTTCGCAGCGCAGTGCTTTTCAAAGAGATCTTCCGTTCCGATCGGATACGCAACATTGACGGGACGGCTTCCCCTCAGATGGAAGATTTTACGCGACGACACGATGCCGTGCGCGTCTCGGTTGTAAAAGTTGATTTGCACGACGGCATCCGGCTTCGACCGTTTTGTCTTCGCCGAAACATCTGCTTCGATGCCACTCTCGCCGGGCAGGACGTAAATCGTACAATTGCGGTATCGATAAACGCCGGCGAATGACGAATCGCGCCCGGAAAGATCCATAAATTTCCACGGTCCCTGCGCGAGGCTTGCCGCAGGCATGAGGAAAAAAACTAGTGCGACACAAGAGAACAACGAAAGCCGGTTTGTCATCACAAGCCTCCAAAAGGAAATTTCTGTATTTATAATACTATATTTTAATACCTTCGTCAATCTCGCGCCCCACCAAGCGAACAATCAAAATCTCGCCCGAGAGTAAATCAAAATCTATTGCAAACAAAAAAACTCCCTGGAGTCTGAGAGCATTCGTCTTCGTCATGCTCGAGGACCCGGGGAGTTTTTGTTTGCTGGAGGTTCTGATTATTCGATCCCTTCAAACTCGCGCACCATGAGCTGAGAGTCAATCTGGCGGATCGTTTCAATCGCAACGGCGACAACGATGAGGAGCGCCGTGCCGCTGATTGTGACGACGGCAATACCCGTCAATGCCTGGACGATAAGCGGAAGAACGGCAATGAAGCCGAGGAAGATGGCGCCCCAGAACGTGATGCGGTTTACGATGCCGTTAAAGAATTTCTCCGTGCTCTCGCCGGGACGAATGCCTGGAACGAATCCCCCGCTACGCTGGAGGTTCTTGGCGACTTCTTCGGGATTGAATGTAATCGCCGTATAGAAGAACGTGAAGGCAAAGACCAGTAAGAAATAGAAGACGCCGTAGTACAGATGATTATTCACAAAGCCCGTCGCAAAGGCGTTCACTTTCAAAGCCCACGTCGTCGAAACGAGCGTGAGAATCTGCGCGAGGAACTGCGGGAAGAGCAATACTGAAATGGCAAAGATGAGCGGGATCATGCCGGCTTGATTGACCTTGAGCGGCAGATAGCTCGAAGAGCCGCCGTACATCTTGTTGCCGCGGACGCGGCGGGCATAGGCCACCGGAATCTTGCGCTCACCTTCGTTCAAGTACACGATGCCGGCGATAAGAAGGACGGCGATAATGATAAAGCCGATGTACGCCGTGAGCTGGGCGGACGTGTAGGCTGCAAACGCGGTGCCGACGGATGACGGCAAGCGACTGATGATGCCGGCCATGATAATGAGTGAAATGCCTTGGCCCACTTTTTGCTCGGTGATGAGTTCGCCGAGCCACAGCGCGATCATGGAACCGGCCGTGATCACGAGAATGTTCGTTGCAAGGTGGAATGGATCGGGCCGCGGAATGATGTTCTGCGAAATAAGCAGAGTGAGGAATCCATAGGCTTGCACCACCGCGAGCGGGACGGTGAGGAGGCGAGAATATTGGTTGAACTTGGCCTGGCCGCGGGCGCCCTCTTCGTAATACATCTCCTTCATGCTCGGGAAGATGATCGTCATGAGCTGCATGATGATCGTCGCCGTGATGTAGGGTCCCACGCCGAGCATGACGACGGAGAGCGTCACCAAGCCGCCGCCGGCGAAGAAGTTAAGGAAGCCGAGGAGCTGGTTGGAATTGAAATAATTCTGCAATGCCGCGGCATTCACGCCCGGAATCGGGATTGCGGCAAACAGGCGGTACGCAACCAAAAGCCCCGCAACGATCAAAATCTTTTTGCGGAGTTCCGGGACTCTGAAAATTTGGATGAGACGATCCATGAGGTTACGCGACCGATCCGCCCGCCTTCTTGATCTTCATAGTAGCACTTTTCGAAACCTCGATCCCCTTCGCAACGGAAACCGGGAAATTGATTTCGCCCGTGCCCAAAATTTTTACCGCGCCGCGGAAATCCTTGCGGACGAGGCCCGATGTACGGAAGAGATCGTTCGTGAGTTCGAGCGTGCCGCCCTGCACGTATGACTTGAGGCGCGAAGAAAGCGTGCCGAGATTGAAAACTTCCGGACGGTCCGTCTTGGGCTTGTTCCGGAAACCGCGCCGCTTGGGGAGGCGGATCAGGAGATCGCGTTCCGCCGGGCGGATGCGATGGCCGGAGCGGGACTTTTGTCCCTTTACGCCGCGGCCCGAATAGCTGCCGCGTTTGCCGCTGCGTCCGATGCGCTGGGTTTTCTTTTGAATTGATGGGAGTTGATGAATCTGCATGGTCGTAACATTAGGCCTTCAATTTTCGGAGCGCTTCGATCGTCGCCATGGCATTCGTGAGCTTGTTCGGCGTGCGGCCGAGAATCTTTGCGGTCGCGTCTTTGATGCCGGCGAACGCGAGAACAAAACGGACCGAGCCGCCGGCGCGGAGGCCGTGTCCTTTGCTTGCGGGCTTCAGGAGCACTTTTGCGGCGCTGTATTTTGCGAGCACTTCATGCGCAATCGTCCGCTGGTCTTTGAGGTTTACGGTGATGATGTTTTTCTTCGCTTCGCTCTTTGCCTTTGCGACGGCCTGCTGAACGTCGAGGCCCTTCGCGACGCCGATGCCGACGCGGCCGCGCTCATCGCCGAGCACGATCGTCGCGCGGAACCGAAAGCGCTTGCCGCCGGCGACGACGCGCGTAACACGGCGCATGTCGAGCACGCGGTCGCGGAATTCTTCTTTTTTGGCCGGCATCTGGCTGTCGCGCCGGCGGAATGTTTGTGATGGGGCTGGCATAGGCGTAATTATATCGTAAGTCCTGCTTTCTTGACTCCGTCGGCAAAGCTCTTCACCCGGCCGTGGAATTTATATGCGCCGCGGTCGAACACGGCTTTCGTGATTCCCTTTTCCATCGCTTTTTTGGCGAGCAATTCGCCCATCGAAAAAGCGCTCGCCGATTTGGCGACCTTCGCGCTTTTCATGCTGGATTTTACGGCATTCGTGGCGGCGACGATCGTGCGGCCCTTCTCGTCATCGATGAGCTGGGCATAAAAATAGCGGTTGGTGCGGTGCACCGAAAGGCGCGGACGTTCGGCCGTGCCGAACACCGTTGCGCCCGTGCGGGCGGCGCGGCGATTCCGTTTTATGTTGAGTTTTTTGCGTGGATTCATGATGGTGACAATAAAATTTAGGCAGCCGCAGTCGCACCGGCTTTCTTGCCGACTTTGCGGCGGATCACTTCGCCTTGATAGTGGATGCCTTTGCCCTTGTAGGGTTCCGGTTTCTTGAGCGAGCGGATCTCAGCCGCGGCTTGGCCAACCGTTTCCTTATCGATGCCGGAAATCTTGATGACGTTCTTTTCGACGGCGACCGCGATGCCTTCCGGAATGGCGCGCCTTACGGGCTGAGCGTAGCCGAGATGCAGCACGAGCGTCTTGCCTTCGATGGCGGCGCGATAACCGACGCCTTCGATTTCCAAAACTTTCGTGAATCCGTCCGTCACGCCAACGATGGCATTTTTGACGAGCGCATAGAATGTTCCGGCGAATGCCGATGCGCCATCCCCTTTCGCCTCGACGGTGAAATTCGTTCCTTCGATTTTCACGTCAACGCCGGCCGGAATTTTCACCGTGAGCTGGCCCTTCGGACCCTTCACAACCAAAGTCTCGCCGCTCTTCGCGAGCGTTGCGCCGGATGCGATGGCAATAGGTTTTTTGATGAGGCGTGACATGGAGGTGATAATTACCAAACTTCAAAAAGATATTCTCCGCCAATTTTTTCTTTGAGGGCCTGCCTGTCGGTCTTGATGCCGTGCGAGGTTGAAAATACGCCCAAGCCGTGGCCCTGCTTGACCTTCCGGATGCTGCGGTAGTCCGCGTAGAAGTGGCGGCTCGGCTTGCTCACGATGCGGAAATCATTCAAAGCTTTTTCGCGCGACGGCAAACGGACGGCAATGACGCTCTTGCGGCCGGCCATCTCTTTTTCTGCGCTCTTCACATAGCCGGCATCTTTGAGCGCCGTGAGAACGGCGAGATCCATCTTGGAGAACGGGAACGTCACCCGATCTTTGCGGGCCAATACGGCGTTCTTTAATTCTGGAAGGATGCGATAGTACATATGATTATTACCAGGATGCTTTTTTGACGCCCGGAATCTGCTGGTTGGTCGCCATTTCGCGGAAGCAGATGCGGCACAATCCGAAATCGCGCATGAAGCCGCGCTTGCGTCCGCAACGGAAACAGCGCCGCACGATGCGGGACGAATATTTTGGGGTCTTTTTGCTGCGCGCGATGACAGATTCTTTTGCCATGTTATTTCTTCTTGGTCTTAGCCTCGGCTTGCTTCTTCATGGGGACGCCGAGCTTAAGGAATTCCGCAACCGCCTTTTCGCGGTTCTTCTCTTTCGGCACGATGCTCACGCCGAGCGAGAATGAAACCGGAGACTGTTCCGGAACGATTTCCGGGAACACCTGGTGTTCGCGGATGCCCACATTCAAAGTGCCGCCTTTGTCGATGGCTTTATGATCAAGCCCGTTAAAGTCGCGCACGCGTGGTAACACAATTGTAACCAAACGCTCGAAAAAATCAACCATTTTATCGCGGCGGAGCGTGGTCCGGAGGCCGACGATCTGGCCTTCGCGGAGCTTGAATCCGGCGATCGATTTCTTGGCGCGGCGAAGCTCCGGCTTCTGGCCGGTCACGTTTGCGAGGTCGCGCGTCACCTGGGTGAGCGTCTTGTCCTCAAAGTTCGGGGTCTGGCTCAAGCGGCCGACGCCGGCATCAATCACGATCTTCTCAAGGAAGCCGCGAATTTCTTTTCGATTTTGATTTTCGTTTTTGGTGGCCATGGTCGTAATTAAAGGTTGGCTTGGCATTTCTTGCAGAAACGCGCCTTGTGGCCGTTCGTTTCGACGCGATATCCGACGCGAGTCGGCGACTTGCAATTGGCGCAGACAATCTGCGCTTTGGACGCCGGCATCGGACGGGCGACCTGCACGATCTGTCCGGTTTCGCCTTGGCGCTTTGGGCGGGAACGCTTCTTGAACATATTGAGGCCTTCGACGACAATCTTGTTCTCCAGCGGAAACGCCGTTAACACCGTCCCGGTTTTGCCGCGATCTTTGCCTGACATTATTTTTACATGGTCACCTTTGCGAATTTTCATGGATTCAAATATTACACAATTTCTTCCGCCATCGTCATCAATTTTTCATATCCTTTTTCTTTGAGCTCGCGCGGGAGCGGGCCGAAGATGCGGGTCGCGATCGGCTCTTTCTTGGCATCGATGAGGACGACCGCGTTCTCGTCAAAGCGAACATACGAACCGTCGTTGCGGCGGGTGGCATTCTTGGTGCGCACCACGAGCACTTTAACGACGTCTTTCTTCTTGACGCTCTTGCGCGGTTCGGCTGCCTGGACGGATGCGACAACGATGTCGCCCACGCCGGCATAACGGTGGCGCGTTCCACCAAGGATGCGGAAACACCGCACGGTTTTTGCGCCGCTGTTGTCCGCTACTTTTAAGATGGAACGTTCCTGTATCATGGTTTATTCGTAATCATTATTTGGATACTTTGCCCGTGATCCGCCAGCGCTTGTCTTTCGACAACGGCCGCGTCTCTTCGATCGTGACTTTGTCCCCCGCCTTGTATTCGTTGTTCTCGTCGTGCGCCTTGAACTTGGTCGTCACGCGGTAGTATGTGACGTACTTGGGATGTTTTTTGAGGCGCTCGACGGCAATCACGCGCGTCTTTTGCATTTTGTCAGACACGACGGTGCCGATGAGTTTGCGATGTTTGGTTTCGTTAGGCATGGTTCTTGATGAAAGTCTTTATGCGGGCGATCTTCTTTTTAAGCTCGTGAAGCTCCGCTACATTCTTCACTTTTCCGGCCGCGAGGTCAAATCGCAACGACCGCAATTTCTCCTTGCTCTCGTGTTCAAGGTTTGCGAGCTCGGAGACCGAGCGGTTTTTTAAATCTTGGATGTCTTTCTTTTTCATGGGATTAGCGCATTGAAATTTTTTCCATGATGCGGGTTTTGACCGGAAGCTTGTAGCCGGCGAGGCGCAACGCTTCGCGCGCTTTCTCGGCGCCGACGCCATCGATCTCAAAAAGGATGCGGCCGGGCTTCACCGGGAACACGTAGTGGTCAACGGCGCCCTTGCCGCCGCCGAGCGTCTTTTCGGGAGCCTGCAAGGTGATCGGCTTGTCGGGGAAAATGCGGATCCAGAGGCGTCCTTCGCGCTTCAGATAGTTTGTGATCGTCTTGCGGGCCGCTTCGATCTGGCGGGAATTCACCCACGCCGACTCAAGCGACTTCAAGCCGAACTGGCCGTAGCTCAATTCCAAACCGCGCGTTTCAACCTGGCGCTTTTTGGAGCGCCCTTTCTGCCACTTGCGATGTTTTACTTTTTTGGGAAGCAACATGGTTGTGGTGGTTAGCGGTTATTGGATGCCGGACGGGGTCCGCGCGCATCGCGGCCGAATGACGGACGCGGCTCGCGGCCTGCCGGACGAGTGAAGCGCGACTCTTCGCCTGACGCTTCTTTCTTGCGGTCAAAAATTTCACCTTTATAGATCCACACGCGGATGCCGATCGTGCCGTAGCTCGTCTTTGCCGTGACGCGGCCGTAGTCGATGTCGGCGCGGAGCGTCTGGAGCGGAAGCGATCCGCGCGAAAGCCATTCGCGGCGGGCGATTTCGTTTCCGTCGAGGCGGCCCGACAAGAAAACTTTCACGCCCTTCACGTCTTTGTTCTGCTGCACTTGTTCAACGTATTTCTTCATGGTGCGGCGGAACGGCATGCGCTTTTCAAGGTCCCACGCGATCTGCTGGGCAACGTATTGCGCGGAAACTTCGGAGCGCTTGAGTTCTTCAACGTTGAGGCTTATGGCAACCTTGCTGCGGTTGCCGCGGACTTTCTGGAGCGCCTGGACGACGGCTTTCTGGAGGTCTTCCATGCCTTTGCCGCCGCGGCCGATCACGAGGCCCGGACGGGCCGCTTTGATGTATACCCGAAGATTGCCTTGGGTGCGTTCGATTTGGATTTCGGAAACGCCCGCGAGCGCGATCTTTGCGTTTACCGTGTTGCGGATCGCTTCGTCTTCCTGAAGGAATCGCGGATAGCCGCCCTTCAAAAACCAGCGAACCGGCCAGTTCTTGGTGATGCCCAAGCGATATGAATTTGGATTAATTTTCTGTCCCATACAATTTAATATTCGTTATTCCCCACCAGCCTTCCGGCGGTTAAAGGTTCTTTTCCAGAAGCTCGGCTTTGGCTTCTTGGTTTCGGGATTCTGGCCTTCGTTTTCCTTCGGGTTGCGCTTGTCTTTGATCTTCTTGGTGTCGGAAACCGGCGGAAGCTTGGTTTTCTTGGGAACCACAATCGTGAACTTGCTCTTCAAGTTTTCATTGACGCCAAGCGTGATCGTCACGTGGCTCATTTTCTTTTCGATCGGCGAAGCCGAACCGCGGGCGCGCGGCAAGATGCGCTTGAGCATCGGGCCGCCCTCAACTTGCACGTTGCGAACAAAAAGTTTTTCAGCGTCCAGCTTTTGGTTTGTTTTTGCATTGGCAACGGCCGAACGCAAAAGCTTGAGGATGGCCTTCGCCGGGCGGCGGCGCTGGATGAGCAACTGCGCTTCCGCATCGTTCACCGAAAGTCCCTTCACGAGGTCGCCAACACTGCGCGCTTTGCGCGGTGCGATGCGGAGATATCGTAATGTGGCTTTTTGTTCGATCATGGTTAAAAATTATTCGTCACCATTATTTGGCCGGCGCGGTTTTTGCGGCGGCTGCGGCGGCCTTGCCCGCTTCCGCAGCTTTGAGTTCGAGTTCCTTGGTGAGCTTGCCGCCGTGCTTGGTGAACTTGCGCGTCGGCGCGAATTCGCCAAGGCGGTGTCCAACCATTTCTTCCGTCACGCGGACTTCGATGTGCGCCCGGCCGTTGTGCACGCCGAACACGTGTCCCACCATTTCCGGTGCGATTTCCGAAGAACGCGACCAGGTCTTGATGACCGTGCCGCTGCCAGGCTTAACAGCCGCCACTTTCTTCAGCAGCTTGGGGTCGACGAATGGTCCTTTCTTTAAACTACGGCTCATGGTTTTGGTTTAACAATAATTTAATGATGCCCCTAGCGGGTGCCGCGCGCATTTTGGCGCTGCTTAACAACAAACTGTGACGACTTTTTCTTTGGATTGCGGGTCTTGTGGCCGCCCGTGATCTTGCCCCACATGGTCTTCGGCTTGCGGGTGCCGCGAGGCTGGGCGCCTTCGCCGCCGCCGTACGGGTGATCAACCGGATTCATGGCGCTGCCGCGGACGGTCGGGCGGATGCCCAACCAGCGCGAGCGGCCGGCCTTGCCGATCGAAATCAAATTCCATTCAGCATTCGAAACCTGGCCAAGCGATGCGAGACCCGTCCACTGGACGCGGCGCACTTCGCCCGAGTTGAGCTTGAGGTCGGTGTAGCCATCGGCGTTCGCCAAAACTTCGGCGTACGCTCCCGCGGAACGTGCGAGCTGTCCGCCGCGGCCCGGCATCATTTCAACGTTGTAAACCTGGTGACCAACCGGAATATTCTTGAGCAACATGCGGTTGCCGGTCTTGAACGGTGCCGCAGGCGCGGTCACGAGTTCGGTTCCCTCCTTGAGGCCTTCCGGAGCGAGGATATAGGCGCGGCTGCCGTCGGCTTTCTTCACGCGGGCGATGAACGCCGTGCGATACGGATCATATTCAATCGTCTCAACGAGAAGCTTGGTATTCATTTCGCCCTGGCGGAAATCGATTTCGCGATACAACTTTTTGTTGCCGCCGCCTTGATGGCGCACGGTAATGCGGCCCTGCGAGTTGCGGCCGGAATTGGATTTGAGGCGCTTCAAAAGCGGCTTCCAAGGACGCGCGCCTTTTGTGAGGACGCTGTAGTCGGTTCCCGTCATATTGCGCCGCGAAGCGCTTGTTGGTTTATACGTTTTCATAATTCCTTAAAAAATCATTAAACGAGGTCGATTTTTTGGCCTTCTTTCAACGTGACGATCGCCTTACGATATCCTTCTTGGGCGCCATAGCGATTCAGGTAACGCTTGGCTTTGGCGGGGCGGTTCACAACGTTTACGGCAACAACGTCCACGTTATAGAGCGCATGAACGGCTTTTTTGATTTCCTGCTTGGTCGCTTTTTCCTTCACGATAAACACATATTTGCCGTCCTGGTTGAGGAGGGTGGACTTTTCGGTGATCCACGGTTTTTTGATGAGAAAAGATTCCATGTTATTTGGCGGTTCCAAAATGTTTCGCGATCGAGAGCGCGGCGTTCTTATCAATGAAAAGATTCTTATGATTCAAAACATCAACGACGTTCAGAGAATTCGCGTCGACGGCTTTTGCTTTTTGCAGATTGGACGAGGCGCGGAACAGATTCTTGTTCGCTTGATCGGCAACCAAGAGGACGTCGTAGCGCTTGGCTTTCTTGGGCATGCTCAACACCGCGTTCAATGCCGTGGCCAAAAGCTTGGTCTTCGGCGCGTCAACGGCCAACGTCTCGAAAATCTTCATTTCGCCGTCTTTCGCCTTGCGCGAAAGCACCGAAAACAACGCAACGCGCTTCATCTTTTTGTTCACCTTCTGCGAATAGTCTTTGTCGTTGCGAGGGCCATGGGCTTTGCCGCCGTGCACCCAGATCGGCGAACGGGTTGAACCGTGACGGGCGCGGCCGGTTCCCTTCTGCCGCCACGGCTTCTTGCCGCCGCCGGAAACTTCGCTGCGGTCCTTCACGTGCGCCCACGGGCGGCGTGCGTTCGCGAGCTGGGCATCCATCACCTGCTTCACGAGTGTTGCGTTCCAGCGAGTGCCAAAAACCGTGTCCGGAAGTTCAACCGTACCAATCACTTGATTATTGAGATTATAGACGTCGGCTTTCATGGTTTTATTTCGCTGCTTTTACGGCGCCGCTCGTTGCGATTTCCAAGAGACCGCCCTTTGCGCCCGGCACTGCGCCGCGGAGGAAAATAAGATTCTTATCTTTATCGATAGCCGCAACAACCAAGTTCTTGATCGTCACGCGCTCCACGCCCATGTGGCCTGCCATGCGGCGGCCCGGAACGACGCGCTGGAATGCCGTTGAGCCGATGGAACCCGGCGCGCGGTAGCGGTTCTTTTGGCCGTGGGTCTTGGGGCCACCGCCGAAACCGTGGCGCTTGACGACGCCCTGGAAACCGCGGCCCTTTGTGAGTCCCGAAACGCGGACCAAGTCGCCTTCCTTGAAGACTTCAACGGTTACATCGCTGCCCAACGCAAACGCGGCCATTTCGATTTGCTGAGCCGGACGGTTGCGGAACTCCCGCTTGGTCTTACCCAACGCAACTTGGACGGCCTCGTAGCCGTCTTTGTCGTTGGAACGAACGGTGGAGACTTTGTTCGGCTCGGCTTTAATAACCGTGACCGGGACAACGCGTCCGTCTTTCCAAATCTGCGTCATATTCATTTTTTTGCCCAATATAAAGGCCATGGTTGTCTTGATCGTTCCCCGAGGTTACGCTCGCCATAGGGAGCGAGCTGCCAGGGAAATCCAGTAATTTTTAATTGAAAACCGGGGACTTGCCCCGGACTTCGTATGCCCACAACCCAATAAAGACGGCCCGTTTAGGAGCCTCTTGTACTAGAAAACGATTGCCGCTTTCGTAGTGATTTTGTTGGCATATAACGTCCGAGGAAACCTTGGGATAGAGTATAGCAGGTCTAAATCCAGTGTCAATACTAAAACAAAACCGCTCCCCTTGAGGAGCGGCGCTAATGGTTCGGTGGGTCATTCAATGCGGGTAAACGGGAACTCCATTTCGGTTGCAAAATCCACAACCTCTTTTTCTTTCGGAAATTTCTCAGGGTGGATTGACCGGAATTTGATGAACCCGTAGATAAGTTTTGCCGTCGCACGTTCGCGCGGTCGTTCATACATTCCATCCAGAATGGCGCATACCTCTGAGACAGAAAAGCTGCTCATGAGGTTCAAGGTGTCTTCCGGAGCCAACTCCTGGAGCTGGAGCAGAACGACTTCATTCCTTTCTTTCAGCCGGTCGTGCTCGCGATATGCCTCGTTTTTATCTATCAGTTTCATCAAAACCTCCCTGTTTTTCGCAGTGCCTCAGGCCAATCTTTGATCCTGTTGACCTGTATATTGAAAAGTTCCACGGAGATAAAACCCTCCCCCTTGGCGACGAGCTCATCCACACGAGCTCGATCAAACATTTCCGTGTTACCCCGCACATCGGGGTCGCCGCACTCTAACGAAAACCAGTATGATCCACCGATTTCTTTGAGGAACGCCCCGTAATCTTTTTTCCATGCAATTACAGCATACATACGTCCTCCTCGGAAAGCGTCCTCATGCTTCCTTTCTTATACATCACCGGGAGGAAAATTGCCAATGCGGACCGCCGGGGACTAGGATAAGAAATTGTACATTAAATAAATTTAAAACCGCCTATTTGGCGGTTTTAAAGGAAATTCGAAGTTCTCCTCGGTAAAAAGGATCACACCGATCCGAATTGCTACTCACCAATAATAATATGCTTTTGCAACTCCTCGTCAAAACTAATTTAATATTTTTTTAATAAATCAAAACCGCCCACAAAGGGCGGTTTTGCAGACGATCAACGCTTGCGCGTTATACCATCTTGATCTCGATATCGACGCCGGCCGGAAGGTTCAGGTTCGAAAGTGATTCGATGATCTTCTGGCTCGGGTTCAGTATCTCGACGAGGCGCTTGTGCACCCGAAGCTCGAACTGCTCGCGCGAATCCTTGTGGACGAACGTTGAGCGGTTCACGGTGTAGCGCTTGATCTCGGTTGGAAGCGGGATCGGGCCCACGACCGCCGCATCGTTGCGCTCGGCCGCTTCGATGATCTGGCGCGCCGAATTATCGATCAACTTGTGATCGTACGACTTGATGCGTAAGCGGATTTTTTGGGGTGCTTCTGTCTTTGCCATGGTCGTTATTTGCTGATCTTCGTGACGACGCCGGCGCCGACGGTGTGACCGCCTTCGCGGATGGCAAAGCGCATCTTTTCTTCGAGGGCAACCGGGGTGATCAATTTAACGTTGATCTTCACGGTGTCGCCCGGCATGACCATTTCCATGCCTTCCGGCAAGCTGACTTCGCCCGTCACATCCGTGGTGCGGATGTAGAACTGCGGCTTGTAGCCCTTGAAGAATGGCGAGTGGCGGCCGCCTTCTTCTTTCGAGAGCACGTAGATTTCTGCTTCGAATTCGGAGTGCGGAGTCACGGTTCCCGGCTTTGCGATAACCTGGCCGCGCTCCACGTCTTCTTTCTTGAGACCGCGGAGCAAGGCGCCGACGTTGTCGCCAGCCTGGCCTTCGTCCAAAAGCTTGTTGAACATTTCGATGCCCGTGATGACGGTTTTGACCGTCGGGCGGAGACCGACGATTTCAACTTCGTCGTTCACCTTGATCTTGCCGCGTTCAACACGGCCGGTAACGACCGTGCCGCGTCCTTCAATCGAGAAGATGTCTTCGATCGGCATGAGGAACGGCTTTTCGAGCTCGCGGACCGGGTCCGGGAAGTACTCGTCCATCGCTTTCACGAGGTCGAGAATCGGCTTTGCATCCGGCGAATCGGCCGAATCGGCGTTCAAAGCTTTGAGAGCCGAACCGCGGATCACCGGCGCGTTGTCGCCGTCGAACTGGTAGCGCTTGAGGAGCTCGCGGACTTCGGATTCAACGAGGTCGATGAGTTCCGGATCGTCAACCATATCGCACTTGTTGAGGAAGACGATGATGCGAGGAACACCCACTTGGTGAGCCAAGAGAATGTGTTCGCGGGTCTGCGGCATCGGGCCGTCAGTCGCGGCAACCACGAGGATCGAGCCGTCCATCTGGGCGGCGCCCGTGATCATGTTCTTGATGTAGTCGGCGTGTCCCGGAGCATCGATGTGCGCGTAGTGGCGCTTCTCCGAGTTGTATTCGGAGTGGTGCAACGCGATCGTGATGCCACGCGCTTTTTCTTCCGGAGCGTTGTCGATCTGGTCGACCGCCTCTTCTTTCTTGGCAAGACCCTTCTTGAACAGCACGTGCGTAATGGCCGCGGTGAGGGTCGTCTTACCGTGGTCCACGTGTCCGATCGTGCCGACATTCATGTGCGGCTTTTCTCGGGTAAATTTTTCTTTTTCAGCCATTGTTTTAAAAAATTTTAATATTTTTTGGTTTGGCTCCCTAGAACCCAGTTCCCAGAAACCATATACCAGTTTTTGTCCCCCCTTCTCGAACAAAAACAGCTTTAAAAGCTGTAAAAAACCTAAACCAATCGACCGGTTTAGAGAAGAGGTTTACCAAGCAATTGTAAGCCAAACCGCCAATATCTGTCAAATACATTCACTATCCGTCAAATACATTTCGGGGGCAAGCCCCCGAACCCCCTCTATAGATATACCTTATCCACGTAGCACCACGTGAACACTTCGCCCGGTGAAACCGATTTCATGATCGGATGGCCCGTTGCCTCAAAATGCCTTGTCGCGTGCTTGTTCTTTGAGCTGTCGCAACAGCCAACATGGCCGCACGTGAGGCACATGCGCAAATTGACCCATGTGTCGCCCGTCTTTATACAATCCTCGCAAACCGTGACGTCCTTTGGATGGACGTCTTTTATTTGGTCCTTGTGGGTGCAACGGTTATCCATGTACTCATTATACTACGTTCAAGGTCGCGCATTACGACCCACCACCCAATCCGTCTCCGTCACCCGTTCCATCATTTATTCATCACCCAAATGCGGTAGTTGAGATACGAAGCGAACGTCACCCACGCGGCGTACGGAAAAAGCAAAAGCGACGCAACAGGCGAGCGCGGAGCGATCACGTCAATCAAGATCACGATCGTAAGATCGAGCGCCAAGCAATCCCAAATCGCCGCATACATCTTTCGACGGCCAAAGAAAAGATAGCTCCACAAAATATTCAAAAAAATATTCACAACGAAGACCGCGATGATGACATTGAAAAACGTGTCATGCGGCGTGGCGTTCCAAATGACGAGCGCCGCGATGGCGCCGAGTGCGTAGAGCACGGTCCAGACCGCACCGATCACGCTGCCCGGCGGGGTCCAGGTTGGTTTGCGAATATCGCGATACCACGTATTCACGCCGCGGCGGGTGAACCCGCTCCCGGCATATGCGGTCGCAACGGCGATGAGCGGGATGAGAACATAGTTCAGCTCCATGACATAATCGTATCATGAACGTATATTAGGGATATGAGCCGGACGGCTTACGCAAAGCTCGCCAAAGCTACGACCGCCTTCCACTTCTTTTGGACCGCTCTGCTTTTCGCGGGCGGCGTGCTCGTTTTCTTTTATCCCCGGTATGCCTGGTATCAGATCGCCATCATGACGTTCACCATCCTCATCTGGTTCCCGTTCGGCCTCAAATGCCCGCTCACCATCTGGACGCGCTATTTTGAAAAGCGCGCCGGCATCGACCACGGCGATACGCGCACGTTCATGGTCAAACAATTAAGCGCGCTTTTGGGGCGCGACCTGCATCGTTTCCGCGTTTCGGTTGCGGTTGCCCTCTTTTATATCGAGGCGTACCTCCTCGCCATCGGCACGCTCGTCGGATGGCGCCGCTAGCGCCGCGGCGCGCACGGCGTGCACGGGTGCCGCCCCTAATCCTTTTCGATTTCCGCTTTGATCTCTTTGAATTCGTTTTCGATTTCGCCGAGGCGCTTTTTGCTCGTTTTGATGAGCTCGGCAGCTTTCTTAACTTTTTCGAGCGCGAGCTCAACGTCCAAATCTTCCTGCGAATCGAACCATTCCAAAATTTCCGCGATCTCCTTCAGATGATTCTTAAAACTTTCTTTTTCTGCCCCTTCTTTTGATTCCTTTTTAGCCGGCATGGTTTTATCAAAATTTAATGATTCCTGCATGCGTTATTATATCATTCTTTCCCGTTCACCCGTGACCACAGTTTCCCTTTTGCCAATTCGGTCTCGATAACATCGCCATTATTCACCACGTCGGCGCTCTTGATGATCTTCCCGTTCGAGCCGCGCACAATCGAATAACCGAGCGCGAGCTGGCGGCGCGGATCGTGGATGCGCATGAACCGTTCGGCGTAATCAAACTGGTCTTTGGCGTGCGCGATGGCGCGCTTGATGTATTCGAGCATGCGGCCGCGCGCAAGATCGAGATCGCCGCGCAGACGCTTCACCTCCTGGTCGATGCGATTCAAAAGATGCGGAACCTGCTGGAGTTTGGCGTATGCCTCCTCCCATGACCGGCCGAGCAGGTGCGCCGCAGCCGTTGGCGTGGAGGTCATGAAGTCTGCCGCGAGCGCCATGAGCGGAACGTCTTTGTCGTGGCCGATGCCCGCGATCACGGGAACCGGAAAATCCGACACGGCGCGCACGAGCGCTTCGTTGTTGAATGCCTGCAATGATTCGAGCGAGCCGCCGCCGCGGATGATCACGAGCACTTCAATCATTCCCTTTTCCGCTTCGCGGCGCATACATTCAATCGCTTTCATGATCGGCATCACCGCTTGCTGGCCTTCAACGCGTGAATCAATGACGTTCACTTTGAATCCAAATTTGCCGAGATTATTTTCAAAATCATGGATCACGGCACCCTTCATGGACGTGATGACGCCGATCTTCTGCACGTATTCCGGCAGCTCGCGCTTGCGCTCGGGCGCGAACAAGCCTTCGGCCTCCAATTTTTTACGCAGCGCGTCATATGCTTTCTTCAGCGCGCCTTCGCCAACCAGCTCAACCGTCTCCGCAATAAACGAGAGGCGGCCGCTCGGCGCATACACATTCGGATGGCCGGCGAGCAGCACCTCCATGCCAACCTCGAGCGTGACGCCGCACAACTCGTAGTTGCGCGCCCAGATGATGCAATCCATCACCGCGTTATCATCCTTATCTTTGATCGTGAAATATACATGCCCCGATGCTGCACGCTTCAACTCGCAAATTTCGCCGGATAACCGCACGTCCTGCGTCTTGAAAATCTCGTTCAAAAAACCGATGAACTCGCTTACCGTGAAGATTTTGTCTTCTTCGAACAACATGCACCCATTTTACCATGCAAAATAAAAAGACCCACAAATGGGGTCTTTTTATTTATCCAGAACAGCGCCAGGAATATAGTTATCCACAAGCTACCTTGACAGAACAAGGTAGCTTGCTAAAATGACAACATGCCCACTGAAAAGGTATCCAAATCAGAAAAAGACAAATTCGACCCGATCCGGAAAGGATTGCTCGAATATGTGGTATTAAACGTCATCTCCGCGCGCAAAGTGTACGCGGCGGATATCCTGGCGGCGATCGCAGAAACGGAATTTGCCACGCAAGAAGGCACACTCTATCCCCTTCTTTCGCGCATGCGACGCGAAGGGACGGTTGACTACGAATGGGTTGAATCCGACGCAGGGCCGCCACGCAAATATTATCACCTCACTGCCAAGGGCAGAGAACAGCTCGCGGCGCAAAGCGATTATTGGGACGAATTGCAGGAAACCATAAAAAACTTAGGTCGAAAAAATAAATAACGACGCAAACAAAAAAAATCAATCACGCGCAGGAAACACAAGCGCACCAAAGCCATGAACAAAGTCATCACCATCAATTTAAACGGCCGCGCATACCAGCTTGAAGAAGCGGGCTACGACGATCTGCGCCGCTATCTCGACCAAGCCGCGGCAAAACTCGACGGCAATCCCGACAAAGACGAAATCATGGCCGATTTCGAACAAGCCATCGCCGACAAATGCGACGCGCGCCTTTCGGCACGCAAAAACGTCGTGACCGCCGCGGAAATTAGCGAAATCATCGCCTCAATGGGCCCGGTTGATGCCGGAACCGAAACATCCGAAGAAAATGCCGGACGCACAAGGGCGCCCGGAATGGATAGTGGTGCATCGGACGCAACCCAGCAAACGCCAAAACGCCTCTACCAAATCCGCCAAGGCGCATGGATTTCGGGTGTCTGCAACGGCCTCGCCGCATACTTCGGCGTGGACGTCACGCTCATGCGCGTCATCTTTGTGGTGCTCGGCGCCATCACGCACGGATTCTGGATTCTCCCCTACGTTATCCTCATGGTCATCATGCCCGTTGCGCGCACCGAAGAAGAAATGGCCGCTGCGCGGGGCACCAAACCGTTCAACGCGCACGACTTCATCGAACAGGCAAAATCGCGCTACGCGGATTTTGAAAAGGAATTTCACAATCATCCTCAGTATCCGCCCATGCCCGCCCAGCCTGCCGATACGGCGGATAAAGAGGAGTGGGACAGATGGAGAGACAGTATGAAAATATGGAAGCAGAATATGAAGAGCTGGAGAAATGAATGGAAACACGACTTTCAGCGTGAGCGCATGGCCCGCCGCATGGCACGCCGCGAAGCGCGCGACGCCTGGCGCGATGACCGCTACGCGCATGCCGGCATGGGATTCTTCCGCTTTGTGATGGGAATCATCCTTGCCGCGCTTTTCTTCAGCTGGATCGTGGCGCTCCTCGGTATCATCCAGCACCACATGTTCTTCGGCGTTGCCGTTGCGGCCGGATATCCGCTCTGGGTGAGCATCGTGTTTGTGTGTGCGCTCTTCTATATTGTCTCGATCCCGTTCAAGTTTCTCATGCGCGGCGCGCGGCCGTGGTATCGCGAGCACTACAATCCCTTCATTGATATCGTTGAATCGCTCTTCTTTATCGTTGGCGTCTATCTCGTGATCTGGATCGGGCGCGAACTCTTCCCCGCCGTGAACACCGCATACCTGAGCGTTGTGAATTACCTGCAGATGGTCTGGCCGTGGAAATAAGCGGGATCCCTTTTGCCCGCACACTCATAACCTTCATGCCAAAAATTCCGCCATACAAAAAACCGGATCCCGAACGGATCAATCTCACGCCGATCCCGATGACGCCCGAAGGCATCGAGGAATTGCGCCGCAAGCTTGAGCAGGTCAAAATCCGCCTTCCCGCGCTCGCCGAAGAAGCCGCCCGCACCGCCGCGTACGGCGACCGGTCGGACAACGCGGAATACAAACTCGCGAAAGGCGCCCTGCGCCGCGCGATGTATGAATCATCGGAGATAGAAGACAAATTGAAGCGCGTGGTGCCCATTGTGCGCGGCGTTTCGGCGGACGGCGCGATTCGGATCGGCTCCGTGATCACGGTAGATCTCTTGAGCGACGACAAGAAAACAAAAACCAGCCAGCAGCTTTTTCATATCGTGGGTCCCGCAGAAACAAATCCTTCCGAAGGACGTATTTCAAATGAATCCCCGCTCGGCAAGGCGTTGATCGGCCACAAAAAAGAAGACGTGGTGACCGTTCTCGTGGGCACAGCCACGAAGCACTATCGCGTGATTGCCGTGGATTGAGCGTGCGATTGACACGCAATTTCAAAAGTTGTTATATTGTTTCCCAGAACCCCACATCTTTCAGGAGATTCCTTTGCAAAAAATTTTGAGCATATCGCAGCGCCTCGTTTCATCGCTTGCTTGCCTCTGGAAGAAAGACGAGCCGGAGCCCGAAGGCAGGATCCTTCTCTACCGGTTCGTCGTCTGGACGCATGCGGCCACCTATAACGTGGATTTCTACACCCGCGAAGAAGCGAATGAGCCAAACGCACTCCGCCTCGACAAAGAGATCTACGGCAATTACGCCGGCACATCGCTCAAAACCATTGTCCGGGCGAAAGACGGCAAGGACCACATCATTCCCGGATTCCTCTGGGATGACGAGCACTTCATGCCGCAAGTCGGGGCAGCGGTATACCGCGTTCCCTGCAGATTCTGCGGCGCGCCCGTGTGGTCAGCCAAACGCCACACAAGTTCGATATGCCCGCAGTGCATAAAGCCCATCTAGCAAAACCTCCAACCCCTCATCGGCACGATCATATGATCGTGCCTTTTATTTTTGATGGGCGCGCGGCCGCCTGGACGTTTCGCAGACCGCTAGCCGATTTCGACGACTTTATCCCGCCGCGTCTCGCCCGAAACAATCCGGATTTGCGAAACCGGAACGTTAAAATATTCTGAAAGCGCGCGTTCAATGGCGCGGTTTGCCTTCCCCTCTTTTGCCGGCTCTTTCACGGCGATCACAAACTGCCGCTCGCCTTTCGCTTCAAAAAGCCCGGTGATTTCTTCGATGCGCGGGGCTTTAGCGCCCGGTTTTGCACGGACAAGGATTTTCATGTGTTCGTCACCATTGTACCTTATTGTAAAAAAACAGGTCGATGAGGATTTCTCATCGACCTTTCGCATAACGCAGCGTGCTTTCCTTGCTGCTTAAGAATTTTCCGCGGATGGGTCAACCACGATTGGTGCCGCCTCGGCGGTTGGATCGCGAATGAGGCGATAGCCTTTCGGGATATAAACTTGCCAAGCTCGCCATCGTTCCTTGTCTTTTGGTTCCTCGGGGATCAATGGTCCCAACTCTCCGCCGGCACGCACTGCTTCTCGAGAACGTCGTTCAGCTTCCTCGAATTTCCCTTCCTTTTTCAGTTGATTGACCTCGCCGATAATCCTGTCGGCGGTTGCGAAATGCCTATCGCACCTTTCCGTCATTCTGTTCCATAGGTTGTTAATCGCGGCCTCATCCGAAGTGGCAACCACAATCGATGGGCTGAACTCTCTTGCCTCGCCCCCATCGCTGCCGTGATTGTAAAGCCTGTTGAGCTGCCGGTCATAGGAGCGTCCTATCACTATATAGAGATGCAATTCTTTCGATTTTTCACCACCGTGTTCTACGATTTGCGCTGTAACTGCTTCTGCCATGATGCCCTCCAAGGCGATGCTGGTTATAATCTAGGCCAAGCCCAGGGCTTTGTCTAGCAAAAAGGTCCGTTTTCTTAGGTTTGAGCTTCTTGGGTGCTTTTTTCATGGTAAACCTTCCTCAAATTCTACGTCGTTTAATAACGAAAATCTACTTATTTCATCTCCTCCCTCAGATCACGGTACCCATAATCCGATTCGTGACAGCCCTTGCCCCCAAAAGCCAGGTTTTTGATATCGATGTCTATAACTCCGTATATTTCTTATGGCTCCCCTTCGCCTTCTCCACGGGATATTTAGCCTCATTCTTCTTCATCTTCTTCTCGAGTGCATCAAACACGTCGAGGCCCATGTCGTGGGATAGGAGCAGAACCCAATAGAGCACGTCGGCCAGTTCTTCCCCAATTTCATCCTTGTGGTCGGCAACGTATGCCTTCACCTCATCAATGTTTTTCCAAGCAAAATGCTCCAAAACTTCCGCAGCTTCGAGTGAGAGGTAGAGTGCCATATCCTTGGGATTATGGAACTGCTTCCAATCGCGGGCTTCGCGGAAATCATTCAGCTTTTTGATGAGGGCGTCGATGTCGAGCATGTTGGTATTTTACCATTTCCCTTCGGAATGGTCGCGAGCCGTGGCGCCCCCCCCCAAAAACAAAAGGCCGCCATGTGGGGAATGGCGGCCGGGAACGGCCAGGGCCGGCTGGCAAAAGGTCAGTCGGATCCGGCTGCGACGAGGGCTTCCTTGAGTTCGCTCAGGTCGTTGTCGGTGATGTCACCTTCGTCGTCCTTGGGGATGCTACAGGCTTCGATCCCGAAGTGGGTTGGCAGGTCTTGGAGCAAGACCGGCCCTCCTTCGACGCCCTCGAACTTGATGGCGTCGCGGTGATAGCCGAACACTGCTTCCGGCGGACGGTCGATTTGGACGAACTCGCCCTGGGTGCCGATAGGCACGAGCGGGCAGCTGGTTGCGGCGAGCACTTTGGTGCCGGGCAAAAGGCAGACAGCCGTGTCGGGGTTTCCAGGAGAAATGAATCCCCTGGTGCCGGTATCGAACAGGTGGATGGTTAAGAGTTCGCCCGCACGAGCCGGACGATTCTTCTGAAGTTCAATTGAGTAATCGCACATCGTGGCCTCCTAGGAGTTGGTCTAACGGTGGTGCGTTCTACCTTTTGTTATATCGTGCCGCGGGAAGTTTGGCAACGCGATTGACCAATTATCATTTTTGTTTTATACTATCTCCGGCATCGAGAAATCGATTTTACATAGCAACATCAAAATTTGCAGGAGCAGGAGGAGGATCGATGAAGATTGCCTACTATACCATCATGGTGCTTGCCATGGTTGGGTGCCTCGTTACCGTGTTTGTCATTAATGTTGACGCACCGGAATCGGTCGAGAAATTTCCTCAACTGTCGCCCGTTGCGCGTGACGCAGAATATGCGAAGCTCGCAGCGATCGTGGCGCAACCAGCGGAGAACGGACATCAATATTTCGACGTCCTTTACCGCATCTACGGGCTCCAACAATCGTGCAAACGTGCCGATCGAGAAGAGCACGGTGAAAGCGAGCAACGAGCTCGCTGGATGGTGCTTCAGACGGAACAACTTGCCCGGGATTGGTTTCAGGCAAGTACTAAAATCGACCATGGCGACGAATTCATCCAAGC